>SLNO01000136.1 GCA_007132975.1 Balneolales bacterium | reverse complement strand
TCGCAATGAAACTCCCGTCTGCCCGGCGCCCGGAAGCGGGAAGGGCCGTGAATCCGGTTTCGTTGGTTGCGCCGGTATTCGGCTCGGCCCAGTATTCCGTGCCGGCATGCTTGAGTTTACCGCCGGCATTGACGGCGCCTCCGCGGTTGCCAATGTAATCAAGCTCCCATCCGGCAAGACCGAGATGCTGCTCGAGCACCTTCCAGTCGTCGTGCCGTGGCACGCGCCACCCTTCCGGACACAGGCCGCGGTAGTCCGATGCGGCGTACCAGTTGTACAGCTTGCCGTAGGGTTCCTCGTTGTCCTCGTCATTTTCCAAGTGGGCCCAGGCGCCGGTTTGGAGCGTGTTCCAGAGGCTGTCACTGGTGACATTCGGGATGGGCTGGCCATTGCTGTAGAAGCCGGTGCGCAGGTTTTCGGCCATCCAGACCTGGCTTCCGATTTGCACCGTCTGGTAGACATTACCCTCTATGTCCACCACAGTGCCCTCCTCGGGCGGTTCGGGTGGAGGTATCGAGCCTTCGGGAATGGAACGAGCCGCCCGGAAGCCCATCATATCGGTGCGTGTCGTGACATTGAAAGCGGCGATATCGCGGCCCGATATGCGCAGCACGCGGAGTTCACCGGTGAGCCAGTCACCACCGCGAAAACCGGATCCTGCGGCGCCGGTGATGCCATTAATACCGCCTCCCGGCCATTCGGCCACATCCCCAAAGCCTTCTTCGGTGAGCATGCCGTCACCGTGCAATCCGGTAAAAGCGCGGCCGGTTTCATTTCCAACCGTGACCACCCGTTCAACCACATTGCCGCTCAGTTCCATGACCCCCCAGTACGATGCCCCGGCGGACACCCTGCCGGTATTGTCCTGGTGTGCAGCAAAAATCCCTACGCGCGCAGGTCCGGGTGGGTCCGCCATGCCCTGTAAGGTGCTCTGATAGATAGCATTGCCGACGGAGTCGCTTGCCACGAATCCGTCTGAAATACCTTCGTTTTCCTCTCCGGGATGGACAATGGTGTAGCCATTTTCAGCGATATACGGGGTTCCCCACGCGTATTCGTTCGGTACCGGAACGGCCGGGCCCCGCGCCGCTTTCTCAAACTCCAGCTCGGTCATGGGACGCAGGCCCGCCCAGTCGGCAAATGCGGCAGCATCCATCCAGCTCATAAAGATGTTAGGCACGAAGGGAAACGTCGTATAGTAGACCCCGTCGCTGTGGTCGTTGCCAAGTCTCGAGTTGGGAAGGCGCACAAAGCGGGCATGGGCCTGAGCCGGAGTCAGTGTGTTCAGGAAATCAACATAAAGCTGCTGGCTGACGGAGTGCTTCATCACGTAAAATCCCTCCGTACCGACGGGGAAGTCAGAGTGGAGCTGTCCGGCGCCTCCGGCGCTCATCGATCCGGAGTGCGAAGTGCCCCACAAGCTGCCCTCGGAATCATCAAAGGTTTTATCCCAGCTGGATGTTACACGGAACGGCCTGCCCGGGTGGCCCCCCTCGTGGAACCGGCCAAGCTCGTTGCCGCCGCTGCCCAGATAGAACGGTCCCGGTGCCGCCAGGACCATTTCAATGGCAAAAACCTTGATATCCAGCTCGGCGTCATCGGGTACGCCGTCACTTCCGTAATCCCAGCGCACCCGGACCCCCTCGGTGGTGAAGGTGCCGCTGCCGGATTCGCTCCGGTGGATGATAACGCCCACGACCGGATTGTCCCCGGGATGGAATTCTGCGTTTTCATCGATTCGTCCGGGGTGGATTTCGGCCGGCGTGCCGGTACCGGGGGTGTGTCCGGCGATGTCGAGCCGGGCATGTTTCCAGACCTCGTCATTCACACGGTATTTCAGGAAAACCCATGCGGCATCCCAGTTGCCCTTGTCGAGCGGGAAATTGGGGACCAGCTTGTCGGTGCGCCAGGAGTTTTCCCACTGCAGGTCGAAGACAATATCACGGTACCCTTCCGGGGCATCGTTGCCTGCGAGCCGGATGTTGGTAATCTGGATATTGTTCGCAACGAGATGGGCGAACGGCATGCCCATCCACAGGCATAAAAGAATACATCGGATCAATGTTTTCATGGCAGAAGAGGTTGAGGGTTTGAATGCTTTGAAATATAAAGTCAGGTCGTAATATGTGACCCTTTCATGGTTGAATAAGAACCTGCGCGGGATGTTGCAGACGGAGAGAAGGATGTGTCAGGAAGCCAAGCAAGCATTTCATGGCGTGGCAGTTCCACCGGATACACCGGGCGACGGGACCAAAGATTCTCATACCCGTAATCAGAATGGATGCGGTACGGGTTGGATTGAAGCAATATTGATATGGATGACACAGTACGAGCCGGACCATCCTCACTCCCCCAATATTATTATCGTCGACTGCTTAACAATAAATTACAAAATTTTACCATAATTACAGAAAAAGCGATCTCTCCTTGCTCCATTTCCAAAATTCGCCTGAAGCAGATTGGCGGTCGCACGGGCCATACGCTCCGGTCATCTTCTCTGATACAAGTGAAAAATGGGGAAAACATCCACCCAGGCATACCAGTAGCCAATGTAACTGCGGGCCGGCGTCAGCTGCTCACCGGCACGGGGCCCCTCCACCGCCCGTCCAAAAATATCCCATTTGTTGCCGTCCGGGTCCTCCATCACCACCGGCAGCAGGTTTTGAACGGGCTCGATGGAGCGAAAGTCAAGGTCAGTGCCGGGTTCCATGCGGAAAGCCGTTGCGAAATTGTACTCCGAGCTGCCGACTATCAGGTAGTCCTCGGTTTCCATCCGGTCCTGGATCAGCGAAACGCCATCACCGAAGTGCTGCAGGGCGTAGAGTCGTACGAGCGGCCGGTCGTCCGGAGTCATGGGACCCAGCATGCCAAAAACCCGGTCCTTGTTCCGAAGCCGGATGTCAACGTTCTGGACGGGAAACCGGATTTCGTTATGATCGGTGGCGAAATCCTCTCCGTATGCAAAGGTGTCATAATCCCTGCGATGGCCGGTTTCGGTTGTCAGGACCCGGGATTGCGGATACATGGCTTTCCATGTGGCCCATGTTGTCTCGATCACGTGACAGGTTTCCAGCTTATAACCCTTATGCGGGCCGTTGATGCCGCGCAGATGCATTTGCAGCCAGTAACTGTCGCTGTTCCGGTCGTAGGCAATCTGGTTGTTGCGGAAAAGCAGACCGGAGACCCCGAATTCGGTCGTTTCTCCCTGGATGGTTCGCTTCCAGCACATTCCGGTACCCGTGAGAGGGCAAAAGGTGACAGCCACCGGAATGCCGCCAATTTCATCGTTTACGATCTCGTGCCAATCCAGGATCTGATGAGGATAAGCCCGGATGGTGCCGTTGATATGCACCCCCAGGACCATCCGGTTGTCCGGGACATAGGTCGTTTGGCGGGCCAGTGCAAAGACGGGCTGGTCGATAGCGGGGACACCGTCGCGGCCGTGGCCGCTTTCCACAATTTCACTGAAGGGAATGAGCCACTCCTGCTCTGTTTTCGGGTCCGGCTCACGGTCTTCGGGATCGCCGCTGCTGATGCCACAGGCTGCCGCCATCAGGATTAGCGGGAGAATGAAGGCGCTTTTTGCCCCTTTAAGCTTGAGTATGTGTCCCATAACCGTTCCCGCAGGTGTCATTGCGGCTGAGAAGATCCCGGGAAAATACCTGACATCAGAATGAGTCGGCAATCCAAGTCGAAAAACGGCACGATTCCAAGCCGGTTTGCGGCTTGATACACTGGCGGAGCATAAGAAAAAATCCGCTTGTCAATAATCAAAATACACAACAGGCGGCAAGATTTCCAGTATTATCACCCGTCAGCTCAGGTGGACGGGAAAGATATTGGCGACCCACGCAACCTCAACCGTCAGAGGTCTCGTTACTCGAAATCCTTATGTGCACTTGGAGATAAAATAACTTGATACAGATACGTAAGATTACTTCGGCTTAGACCATCCTGATACTGGTTGTACGAAGAAGGACCGGAAAATTTCCGATACCCCTTTCTGGCGGCAGAGATCAGAACACGATTGGCTCGGCATCATCCCGTGTATCAGAAAACGTGAGTGTAAATGAAATGTCCATGACCGGGCATCATCGGAACACAGAGAAGCATAATAAAAACGTCATGGACATTCTATCTGACCTTATAAATCCAACATTTTAAACAGATGAAAAATAGTTACTTAATAACATTGGCCCTGACCTTGACGTGGATGTCTACATTGCTGCCATTCACGGAACTGACCGCGGCTCCGGAATTGGTAGTGTCATCAGAACAGAAGCTGACGGTATCCGGGTTTGGGGCTAATGGCTTCGAATCGCAGCTTTATAACGCAAAAAGAGGGGCCGATTATGAAAAGCCGGTTCGTGATGAGGGTCTGGACGGCCCGGAATGGCAGGATCTTGGTCCAGCACAGGAGAGGGCCGTCACGGAAGAAAAAAAGATCATGATCTTTTTTGAAGCCGAATGGTGCGGGATTTGCCGCCGTTTGGAAAGCGAAGTGTTTTCCAACCAGACGGTGCTGCGGAAACTACACGGATCCTACATACCTGTCATGATCGATGTGGATTCCAAATCGCCGGTTCTGTTCAACGGAGAAGAGCTGAGTGTCCGCCGTTTTGCACAGCAAAACAACATATTGACCGTGCCGACCCTGCTTTTTGTGGATGAGGCTGGCAATGTAATGGCGCATCAGGCCGGATTCATTCCAGCCGAGAGGATGAAGGCACTGCTTGACTTTGTCGATTCCGAAGCCTTTGGCCGGCAATCCTTTGAAGAATTTCTGGACAGCCTGTGACAACGGATGCTACATCTGGTTTCCAGTGTTACGCGAGATAAACGGTTTTTATGCCATCAATTTCTCAGAGTAAGAAAACAGTCTCAGACTTTGAAAATTCGTTTTCTCATATGAGTCTCTTTCAGCCGCATTGCCGCCGGATATGGAAATATTGCGCAATCCTGATCATCCCCCTCTTATTGACAGGGATCAAACACAAGGGAGATGGAGGACGAAGCTGTCTGGAGCATGGTGCAGAATTGGCAGGTGATGAATATGGGGATGCTCCGGCTCCAAATACTGCCATGCTGCATGCAGGGGCTTTCTCTCAGGCATCCGTAGAAGATAGATTGCCGGAAGGATGGGAGGAAATGACATTCCGCGGGCTCAGCCCCACGCAATATGAGTTGGTGGAGAAAGATGGCAGGGTTGTCGTCAGGGCAAGGAGCGAGCAGTCCTCTTCCGGTTTGATCCTCAGAAAAGAGATCGACCTGGCCGAGTATCCGGTGATAGAATGGACCTGGAAAGTGGAGAACATCATGGAGAAAGGAGACGTGTTCAGCAAGGACGGGGACGACTATCCGGCAAGAATCTATGTGATTTTTGATTATGATCTGGGAAATCTCTCATGGACAAAACGCACCATGATCCGGCTTCTCCGCCGGTTCTATGGCGAAGTGCCGGCCAGGGCCTTGAATTACATCTATGCGAATCATGCAGAAAAGGGCACAGTGGTTGAAAATCCCTACAGCGACCTGGTAAAAATGATCGTTGTGGATTCCGGCGATGATCACATTGGTAAATGGCGCACCTACCGGCGCAATATTTATGAGGACTACATGGATATTTACGGTGAGGAGCCACCGCCGGTCGCCGGAATTGCCATTATGACAGACTCTGATGATACCGGAGAGTCAGCGGTCGCCTATTTTGGAGATATCTTTTTTTATCGCGAGTAGTTTCGGGGTCCGTTCCGCCGGGCTTCCTGTATTGCAGATATGTTTGACGCTATGACAGTTTCAGGTGAATGACGGTGACTGATGATGCCGATGAAATTTCCATGATCGTGATACTGACACAGAGTCATATGACTAAAATGGTCATGAATATTCTATGTGGCATTATAATTCCAAAGATTTTAAACACATGAACTGAAAGCAACGAAGTGAAGTTTTCATCGAAATAGAAATAGCGAATGACAAGATGAGCATTGAGAATGTGATTGACTGGTTTATGGGGCTCGGCGAGCCGTACGGGGTGAATCCCGTAATTTTTAGCAGCATTTATGTTGGAGCCGTACCGTTTTTCTGGCTGGCCATGGCCTGGCTGGTGCGCAACCTGAAGAAGAGCAAGCCTGTTGCCGGACCGGTTCTTATGATGAGCGGCAGCGCGGTTTCCGCATATGTATATTTGATCGTCGCAGGTGAGAACGTTCCGTTGTGGGTCTATGCGTTTATAGCGGCCATCATTGCGTACGCCCTGTTTAGCACCTGGAAAAAAGTGAAAACCAAACAGGAAGAGGTTTTGAATGAAGAAGGAGTATGACCTGATTGTCATCGGCGGCGGCGCTGCGGGACTCACCGCATCCGGTATCGGCGCAAGTCTGGGTGCAAAAACCCTTATGGTGGAAAAACACAAGCTGGGGGGCGATTGCACATGGTACGGCTGCGTGCCAAGCAAGATCCTTCTCCACCAGGCTAAAAAGGCTTCAATGGGGGCTTCCGTGCGGTTCAGCGACGTTGCGCGCAAACTCAACACCATCCGGCAGGAGATTTACGAAGATGCGGACCATCCCGACAAGTTCCGGGCAATGGGAATCGATGTGGTGCATGGGTCAGCCTCATTCGTGGATCCCCATACTGTCCGGATAGAAATGACCAGAAGTCACGGTGAGTCATCCGATAGGGTCGATGAAAACAATAATGACAGTAGTTTTGGCAGCAGCAAGGGCAACAGCGGCAGTAATAGCAACAGCGGCAGTAACAGCATGCACGGCGACACTCGCAATGGCAACGGCGCCGGCAATGACAGCAGCGAAATAAAATCCGCCACAGAGCAGAAAAGAGAACCTGGAAGCCCTGCAGGAGATCAAGGCGGGAGTATGGCAGAAACCGAAGCAAGGGTCGTCACCGGGCGCTACTACATCATAGCCACCGGAAGCCAGGCATCGGTCCCGCCGATACCCGGCCTGGATGCCACTCCCCACCTGACAAACCACACATTGTTCGACCTCCAAGAGTTGCCCGGGAGTATGGTGATCGTGGGTGCCGGGCCGATCGGGACGGAAATGGCCCAGGCATTCCAGAGGCTCGGGACCCGGGTCAGCCTGGTCGATATGGGGGACCGCATCCTCCCGAAAGATCCACCGGAAATGACGGATATCCTCAGGAAAAAGCTGGAGAAGGAAGGGGTTGCGCTGCATCTGGGCGTCGCGGTGGATGCCGTGGAGGGGGATGACCGGAAAGTGAAGATCCGCATCAGTGCAAAGGATGCTTCCCCAGAAATCGCACCTGAGAAAAAGGGTATGGTGATCGAAGCCGACAAGCTTCTTGTCGCAACAGGACGGCGAGTACAACTGGACGGGCTGAACCTTGAAGCGGCGGGAGTGAAGCATACGCGGCAGGGAATAACGGTCAACGAGCGCTGCCGCACCAATCGGAGGCATATCTATGCCATCGGTGATGTGGCCGGACGTTTTCAGTTCACGCACATGTCAGAGCACATGGCCAAGGTGGCAGCCACGAATGCACTGCTCAAGGTCCCGGTGAAAATGGATTCGGACCATGTGCCGTGGGTCACGTACACCGATCCGGAAGTGGCGCATGTGGGGGCAAGTCGGGCCGATCTCGACAGGCAGGGAGTCCGCTATGAGGTTTACCGCTTCCCCTATGGCATGATCGACCGGGCCGTCACGGAGGAAGAACCGGATGGATGGATCCATATCTATGCCAAAAAGCTGACCGGGAGGATCCTGGGTGCGGATATCGTCGGCGCCCGTGCCGGTGAGTTGATCAGCCAGTACGCACTGGCCATGAAGAACGGCATTACGCTCAGGAATATGGCCGATACCATCTACCCTTATCCCAGTTACTCCCTGGGCGCCCGCAGGGCGGCGGATCAGTGGTATATAAAAAATCAGAATCTCACTCTTGTCAAATGGATACGGCGCCTGTTCCGGTACCGCGGGCCTCTGCCTGACCTGAGCAACCCGGAACGTATTTTATGAAGGCGTATCCATTCCGAATAAACCTTCCCATTTAACAGCAGGATTCGGTTTTCCGGCAACGACACCAAAAAAAGTCCAAAATAGAAAAAACAACAACCACAACACCTGGCACACCAGGTTAAAAAGGAATAAAATCATGGGCAGAAATTACTACGACTCCGACCACCTCCGTCAATTCCCCAAAATTACAGAACTGAGTGAGAAGCTGGGGAGCAAGTTTTTCGACTATTACAATTCGGTCTTTGAGGGCGATGAACTCACGGCCCGCGAAAAGGCGCTCATCGCTCTGGCCGTTTCGCATACGGTCCAGTGCCCCTACTGCATCGACGCCTATACGGAAGCCTCCCTGCAGCATGGGGTTACCGAAGGCGGCATGATGGAGGCGGTCCACGTGGCCTGTGCCATCCGCGGAGGCGCCTCGCTGGTGCATGGAGTCCAGATGATGAATCAGGCAAAAAAAGCCGGCATGTGAAATATTTCCGGCAATCCAAATAGAAAAGCAGCAAACAACACACTTGTACCCATGAACAAAGTCCATTCGCTAATCTCCCGAGATCACAGCCTGGCGGATCCCGAAACGCAGTTGCATATCATCAACCAGGATACACCGTTGCTCTGCACACTTCCGCGTTTTGAACAGATGCTGGAGCAAACGGGCCTGTGGCCGCTGCGCCCTGCGCAGATCGAAATCCTGCAGATCAATCTTGGCTACATGTGCAACATGACCTGCAAGCACTGCCATGTGGATGCGGGTCCGGACCGCACCGAGATGATGTCCCGGGAGAACCTGGAAGCCTGCATCGATGCGATCGAAACATCTGACATCCACACCATTGATCTTACCGGCGGGGCACCCGAAATGCATCCGGATTTTCAGTGGTTCGTGGAGCGCATCAGCCGGCCGGACCGCAAGATCATTGTGCGCTCCAACCTGACCATCCTCACCACCACCCAAAAGTACCGTGCCTTTCCGGAGTTTTTCAAAAAACACGGCCTGGAGGTCACTTGCTCGCTTCCATTCTATAACAAATACACCACCGACCGTCAGCGTGGCGAGGGCACCTACGACCGGTCCATAGAGGCATTGAAGCGCCTGAATGATCTGGGATACGGGCGGCCCGGAACAGGCCTGGAGCTGAACCTGGTGTACAATCCCGCAGGGGCGTTCCTGCCGCCGGACCAGTCAGAGCTGGAATCCGAATTCAAGAAGAACCTGCGTGAGAAACACGGGGTAGAGTTCAACCAGCTGTTCACCATCACCAATCTGCCGATCAGCCGCTACCTCGAATTCCTGGTGATGTCCGGCAATCTGGAGGAGTACATGGAGAAGCTGGTGAATGCATATAATCCGGCAGCGGCCGAGGGGGTAATGTGCCGGAACACGATCTCGGTCAACTGGCAGGGGTACCTGTTCGACTGTGACTTCAACCAGATGCTCGCCATACCCATCGACGATAACAGCGCCACACATATCCGCGATTTCGATGTGTACCGCCTCACAGAACGGCAAATCCAGGTCAACCAGCACTGTTTTGGGTGCACGGCCGGAGCGGGAAGCAGCTGCGGCGGGGCAACCACCTGATGGATACCGGAGGTGATACCCCATGCAACCCAACGAACCCGCCCGTAATTCAGGAGCATGTGGAAACGAGAGTCGACAAACGAAAAAGCACAGTCTTGAAGTGAAGTCACCTGCCCCTGAAGCTAAGTCGTCGGGCCCTGAAGCTAAGTCTTCGGGCTCCCAAGCGAATTTGCATGGATCCGGCCGCAAATCCCGAAATGCGCTGATCATCTTCGTAAAAAATGCCGATCCCGGAACCGTCAAGACACGGCTGGCTGCCGACCTGGGCGAGTCCCGGGCCATGGAGGTTTACCTGCGCCTGGTGGCCCACACCATGCAGCAGGTCCGCGGGGTGGGTGATCTGGCGGATGCGTTCGTCTATTTCAGCCGCGAGATCCCGCGACGTTGGCCGGACATGAGCCGCAGGGGGTTTCCGGACAATGAAACCGGGCTGAAGATTTTTGAAAGAACCGCCATGCGGGTCCAGCAGGGAAAAGACCTCGGAGAGCGCATGAACAAAGCCTTTCTGGAGGTGTTTTCGGATGGATACGACCGTGCCGTGATCATTGGCAGTGACTGTCCGGAGCTGAAGACCGATCATCTGAAAGAAGCGTTTGACGCCCTGGCGGACCATGAAACCGTTGCCGGTCCGGCCGCCGATGGCGGGTACTACCTTCTGGGCATGCGGGAGCCGCATCCACAAGTATTCCGAAACAAATCTTGGAGCACTGATACCGTACTGCGACGGACACTGCAGGACTTCAGACGCGCAGGCCTGCGCACATACCTGCTTCCGGAGCTCAGGGATATGGATGTGGCGGAGGATTACCGGCAGCTCCGGTACCTGTTGGAAGTTTCTGATGCTCCGCTGATAAGCATCATCATACCGGTCTACGATGAAGAAGAGGGCATGCAAACGTTTTTGGCGGAGCTTCGGTCTCTATTGGAGCCGGAATCGCTAAAACCGGGACCATCGGAGTCCTCGAGGACCCTGTCCGGCAGCGATCCACCGGAGTCCACGGTTCCGCACGAAATCATTATCGTGGATGGGGGGAGTTCGGATCGCACCGTCACTGTGGCCCGGGAGGCCGGCTTCCGGTGTGTCGTTTCGCCGCGCAAGGGCAGGGCGGCGCAAATGAACCATGGGGCTGCAATGGCAAAAGGACAGATCCTCTATTTTCTCCATGCAGATACGCTTCCGCCACCTGGCGCGCTCTCAAAAATCATGGAAGCCAGGGAGGGAGGCGCTCTTTCGGGCTGTTTTCGCCTTGCATTTGACGAGCCGTCCCGTCTCATGCGTTTTTATGCATGGTTTACCAGGTTCGATCTCCTGCCGTTCCGGTACGGAGACCAGAGCGTATTCGTTTGCGCCCGCTTGTTCAGGCTGCTGGGCGGATACCGTGAGGATCATGTGGTCATGGAAGACAATGAGTTCATACGCAGGTTGCGCAAACAGGGCTCGTTCACGGTTATGCGGGATCGGGTGGTCACTTCGGCCAGGAAGTATCGCGAAAACGGATTTGTGCGGCTGCAGCTCATTTTCACGACGATTTTTGTGTTGTACTACCTGGGATTTGGCCAGGATACCCTGGTCTCCTTTTACCGGCGGCTGATTGCCCGCTCAAAATTGTGACGCCAGGTTTTGCGGGATAAAGTCCGATTGGCTCACTGACCAGTCTGCCGTGCTCACAGCAGTGTCCGATTGACTTATTTCGCGTACGTGCATACCGGGCTCGAATCCAACTCTTCTGTTATCCGGTTTATCTGCGTTCGTGCAGTTGCAGTCCGGGGAAGAAATCCGCCCAGGCATACCAGTAGCCCGTATAGGAGCGGCCGGCAGTGAGCCGTTCGCCGGTCAGGGGTCCTTCCACAGCCCGTCCGAAAACATCCCATTTGTTTCCTCCAGAGTCCTGCAGCACTATGGGCAGTTCGTCCTGGACGGCCTGAAATTCCAGATTGCTGGCGATAGCACTGGGATCCATGCGGAAAGCTGCGGCAAAATCATGCTCTGTACTGCCCACAATCAGGTAATCGACGGTGTCGAAGGTATCCTTGATCAGGGACACGCCATCACCGAAATCATTCAGGGCATAGACTTTCACCACGGGCTGGTCATCGGGGGTGAAAGATCCCAGGATACCGTGGACTCGGTCCTTGTTGCGCAACCGGTTGTCGGTATGTTTTACGGGAAAAAGGATATTGTTATCGTTCGTGGAAAAATCAGGCCCATAGGTAAAACTGGTGTAATTTCTCTGATGACCGGTGTTTGTGGTATGGACCATGGATTCCGGGTACATCGCTTTCCATGTGGCCCAGGTGGTTTCAACAACCTGGTAGGTCTCAATATCCCGTCCGAGATGCGGACCATTGACGCTTCGAAGCTGCATTTGCGACCAGTTGCTGTCGGTGTTGCGATCGTAGGCAATGAGATTGTTGCGGAAAAGCAGGCCTGATACGCCAAACTCCGTGGTTTCGCCGTCAATGACGCGATTCCAGCACATTCCGGTGCCGGTGAGTGGACAATATACCACTGCTGCAGCGACACCGCCGAAGTCGTCGTTGACGATTTCATGCCAGTCGAGAATCTGGTGCGGATATGCCCGGATCTCCCCGTTGATGTACACCCCGATGACCATGCGGGAGTCTGGGACGTAGGTGATGTCGCCGGCCGGTGCGAAATCCGGCCTGTCAATGGACGGAATGCCGTCTTTGCCCGGACCGCCATCCACGATCTCACTTATGGGAAGCAGCCATTCTCCCTGGGGTGCTGGTCTGAATCGATCACGCTCCATCCCGGAGTCGCTCATGTCGCACGATATTGCAATCAGCAACACGATCGGGATCGCGATCAGATGTTTTCTGAGATAGATATTACTGAGGTGTGCCATAACCGAAGCCGTTGGAGTTGTTGCGATTGATGTGAATGAAAAGGGATCCGGAGACGGCAAAGCTGGTTGTCGGTTGCGTGCCCCTGAGATCCTGGAAGACGGGTATGCGGCCGGAGACCCTGAATGAGAAACGTTCGCCGGCGGCAACGTCCAGGGCAGGGATCATGCTGATCCATTTGCCACCGGTGTTGGGCAGGGAAATGCCATTTCGACGGTCAGAGCGCGTGGATCGATATTGGATGCGCATGGAGTGGGACAGAATGCCTGCCAGAGAGCCGGAAACGCCGCTGTCCACGACCAGTTCATGGCCGAAACGGTATTGGTCGTTTTCGGCAAATCGTTCGTTGGAGCCCGTATAGCGGAAGGAACCGGTAGCAAACGCCGCGAGCCGGTCGGGCAGTATTGACCTGGAAAGGGAGGTCCACAATACACCGTCCCAGCTCCCTGTGCCGGGCTGCATGTCGGCATTCATTGAAAAGCCGTTGCGCTTGAGGGAGCTGGTCCCAATCGGGGCTTTGACGCCGGCACCGACGGAGACAGAATACGGATTCCAAAGGGTTTGCCGCACAAGGTTGTGTCGGAGCATGAGAATGCCGTCTCCCGGTCCACGTGTCGTCACTCTGTTTCCCCGGGAGGAGGTGTGCAATCCGGTGGTTCGCTCCTTGTCGACCCAAGAAAAAGTACCCGATATGGAGAGCCGGTCCGTGATTCCGTAATTGAGCTCCACCAGGACCGAACGGGTGGTCCGGGTGACCGTGGCGTCCTCAAATCTGGTGGTGCCGTTGTACAGGGAAGAGATGTCATGGTGCTCGTAAGTGATACCGGCCAGAAAACTTCCGGCTGAGGCCACGCCGGTGCTCTGCGAACTTAGCAGCGGCGCACCCGCACAGCTGCAGGTTTGCGCTTGCAGGCCCTGGAACGGCATGAGGAAGAACGGTAAGACCATGACGGCAGCACGCACCGATCTCTGCAGAGTGCACCATCTCATGCCGATGCCGTGCCGAATGTGCAGGTACCGGTTCATAACTTCGTGTGCTGTAGTGTTTCGCAATGCGGTATAAGCATCATGGATCGTCCCGGTTTTCTGCACCATGAATAACGGAATCGGCATAAAAAACCAGCCACGGGTCATTCCGGGCAGAAGAAGGCAGCATGGCGAGCCCGGTAATGATAAATAGCGAAAGCAGTGGTACAAAAAACTTGACTGGTTTCATAAGTCTGAGTATTTACAGGAGCATAGGCAGGATTCGTGTTCTGCCACTACCCGATAACGGATTATTCAAAGGCCTTGATGCATGCTGCACTGGTTTCGTAGACGCCGTCAGAAAGCAAAATCTTACCGGTCCAATAGCGAGTGGACCCGGTTGCTGTCCGACACGCCCGACAACCAGGCCCTTGAGGAGCTCAGGCAAATACTGCTGCGGGGCCTCCGCTCTTCTTTGGCTCCTTATGTGGACCGTGAGCTTGATCAGTTCGCAGAAGACACCGCCCAGGAGGCACTGCTCCGGATTTTGAACAAGCTGGATACATTCAAGGGGGAAAGTGGTTTTATATCCTGGGCCATGAAAGTAGCCGTTCGTGAGGGGTTGTCGGAACTGCGCAGGAAGAAATGGAAGGATTCCTCCCTGGAGGATTTGACCCGAGGCGACGAGAAAAACCGGCGCACAGACAGGTCCATGGCCATGGCCTCCTCGGCGGCGGGGCCAGATGAGCAGGCTCACGTGTCCATGATACTGGCGGCCGTCATGGAGATGATGGAGAAAGAGCTGACGGATAAACAGAGAAAGGCGCTTGATGCCATCATGGTGCAGCAAATTCCCATGACCGTGGTTGCAGATGCTATGGGCATGAGCCGCAATGCTTTATATAAACTTATCCATGATGCGCGGATGAAACTCCGGAAAAAAATGATGGAATCTGGCATGGATCCGGAAGAGATACTGAGGGATCTGTAAGTTTTTTTTGTCTGTAAACGTCACATATAAGTGAACTTGTTACTGAAACAATGGAATTGAACAAAGATCTTTTAAAAAAGCTGATCCGCATGGTCTCGATGACTACTCCGGGGGAGATAGGTTGTGACGAATGTTTCGACAAGCTGGAACAATTCGCAGAGTTGAAGCTGGCAGGCGAGACACCGGAGAATGCCATGCCGCTGGTAGCGGAACATCTTGAAAAGTGCGGGGAATGCCGCCAGGAATTCACGGCTCTGCTTGAAGCTTTGAGTGAGTTGCAGGTCTAGTGGCATTTTTTCCCGAATGGCAGACTAAGCGGTATGATTGCCTGTGATTTTCCGCCGCCCCCCCGGATCCCTGCACCGGAATTGCCGTCAATTCTGCACGCAGCGCACCGAAAATCCGTACCGCTTGTCGTAGTTCATTCGGTTGATGCTTTCCCGGTTGTTGAACAACAGTCGCCGCCAGGCGGTGTTGACATCCGCTTCGGTGGCCGTCCACCAGTATCCAAAAAAGGTCAGATACGAGAAAGAACCGCTGGTGAATCGATAGCCACCCGCCTGGGCTCTGAAGCCGGTCTCGTTGGTGGCGCCCACATTGGGTCCGCGCCAATACTCGGTGCCTTCTGCCTTGAGCTTGCCGCCAACGTTGGCGTTCTGTCCACGCCATCCTGTAGATGCCAGCTGGTTCTGCGGCATGCCCAGATAGCGTTCAAGTTGCTGCCAGTCCCCGTCGGTGGCAACGCGCCAGCCGGTCGGACACAGACCCCGCGGGTCGCTGACGGCATACCAGTTGTAGAGCAGTCCGAAAGGTTCGTTTCCGGCATGATTGTTGTAAAAGGCCCAGGCCCCGGATTCGGTATTACCGAGCTCCTGCCACTCACTGTTGGACATCACGTAGGTGATGTCATCACCGTTGCGGAACCGTGAGGTCCGCAGATTCTCTGCCATCCAGTTCAGGCCGCCAATCTCAATGGTTCGGTAGGTGTTGTTGTCGATGTCTGTGACCGAACCGTAGCGCATTTCGGGTGGTGTGGTGAAGGAAACCGGATCACCATAGAGGATATCGGCATCGCTGATCGCGAACGCCCTCACATAGTAGGTGGTTTGCGGTTCAAGGTCAGTAATGTTTGCAATGAATGAGCCCCTTCCGCTGCCGGAAACGGCAAGGCCCGTATACCTCTCTACAGTGGTCTGCCGGGAGGTGTTCCATACAAAGCCCCTCATGGTCACAGCCGGTCCCCCTTCACCGGCGATAGTACCGCCGGCAACGACAGATCGGGGGGCAATGTCGGATACGGGATCGGTACTTACCTCTATGGAGGCCCTGTCCGCAACCAGTTCCTCGGCCGGGGCTGTATCGCCACGGACGCACCGCACAGAAAAGCCAAAGCTTTTGTCAGCGTATAGCAAGTCAACGTGCGGGCTGTCATGGGACAGCATCCTCATCCACGCCATGCCCGATCCTGCATCGGTATCTGTCCACCAAAGACCAACATAACCGATACCGCTGAACTCACCTGACCCGGAACGGCTTCCACCCGGAAGGCCCCCGAAACCACTCTGGTTGCCAGCCCCTTCGTTAGGGCTCTGCCAATGCTGTGTGCCGGTGTTTTTAAGCATTCCACCGATGCGCTCCTCACGCCCGCGGGTTCCGGACCGCCCGAGATCAGCCTCGGGCATGCCAAGCGTCAGCTCCAGCGCTTTCCAGTCCTCATGCGTTGGGACGCGCCAGCCTGCCGGACAGAGACCACGGGAGTCACTTACAGCGTACCAGTTATACAGCTTGCCAAAATGGGTATCGAAGTAGTCGTCGTTGTTGTAGTGCGCCCAGGCCCCTTCGGTCTGAACAGCCCAATCGCCCGCAAAAGTGATATTGGGGATGCTGTCGCCATTGGCATAGCGTATGGTGCGCAGATTTTCAGCCATCCACTCCAACTCACCGATAAAGACAGTGCCGTACTCATTTCCATCCCGATCGATTAGCGTGCCGGTGGTTGTGACGGTGCCATCACCGGTGTCCGTATCAGAGCCTTGTCCATTTGCAGGGACAACCAGCAAAACAGATAGCAATACAATCAGGGCAACGGGCAGTAAACGTTGCATCATAGAGGCCTCTGCAGAATTACAATGTTTATCAATAAAGAATAGGGTTTTTCGCTGAAACTTTCCCGAAAATAAATATGAAAAAGCTGTATGCACAAGGTTTGCGGATGAAAAGTGTAATGAGCATATTGTGAGGGTGAAAGCTGAGTTTTTTACGCACCCGGTCAAGCGTATTGGAAAATGGGATGGAATGCCGGGTGGATGCCGTTTAACCATTTGTGAAGGCTGGCGTGTCGATCGGTTTAAACTAGAGAAAGAGTGAGATTGCATCAATGAATATTGAAGAGTACCGCGAATTTTGCCTGTCACTGCCGGGCACAGAAGAGCGATTTCCCTTTGATGAGGATGCGCTGGTTTTCTTTGTAAGGGACAAGATGTACAGCCTGACCAATGTCGATACGTTCAACTTTATCAACCTGAAATGCGATCCCGGAAGGGCATTGGAGCTTCGGGAAGAGTACGATTTTGTGCGCCCGGGCTATCACATGAACAAGAAGCACTGGAACAGTATCATGCTGGAAGGCCCCGTGCCCGGACACCTCATCCGCGAGTGGACGAGGCACTCCTACGAACTGGTGGTGGCAAACCTGCCAAAGAAAGACCAGGAAGAGCTGATGGGAATGAATGGGAGTGATGATTTGGGTGGATGACGATGCAACCTGCATACTAGCGAGGCGGTAATGGATCAGAAACTGATATTAAACGAGCTGGATGGTATTCTGGAAAAATACCGCGAACTGTCAGGAATGGACAACGGCAGGCCCTCGTCCGGTACAGATATGATTGCTTTGATAAACAAAGCAGTATCTGCGGTCAAAAGGATCACAGGCAGTGAGTCTGACTACACATTGGCCATCACAGCCATTGCCGAAGAAAAGGAAGGGCAGCCGGGGGGTACGGCGATGGTTTTCGGGGTGGTCAAGGCGCTTCGGGACGATATCCGCCAGGGCAGGTACAGTCCGGCGCCGGATCCGGTCTACTTTGATCCGCATGCCTTTGTCGGTTTTCTCAATGTGGCAATGAACCAGTTGTCCCGCGGCGATATCAGAGCCGCCGCCGTTCTGGCCGGGTCCACGCTCGAGACGCATCTGCGGAAAATGGCAGCGCGCAGCGGGCTCGAAATCGAGGACGCGGCCGGAAACATACTGCCTGTGTCCGGGGTGATTACAGCGCTGGTCGGCACCGAGGCGCTCGGAGCAGAAGAGAAAGAGCGGGTGGATGTATGGCTGGGGATTCGCGAAACGGCCTCCACGGATGGGGCAGACCTGCTTTCGGAGGACCAGGTGCGCACCATGATAGCCGGTATCAATGCATTTCTAACCAGGAACCCGGTGTGACTCCAGTGTACGATGCCCCTTTATTGGTTAAGGGGTCGGAATCAATACCGGATTCGGATCGGCAGAATGCCGGGGCGCTGTCAGCCGTTGACAAGTTCCAGCTTTCTCACCTTGCGCGGCTTCACGCATTCCATCATGATCCTGGCAAGTTCCTGTTCCAGTCCGTCAGGCAGTTTGGCATTGATCTCCAGTGTCACAGATACTTCCACTCCGGCCTTTTCGCTCAAGTGCTGGATCAGCAGCTCTGTGATAAGCCCGGCTTCGTACCCGGCATGATCCGCATCCAGGGTAACCCGCTGCTTGAAAGCGCGAAGATCCATTTCACTATCGTCGGATGAGACGGCATCACTTTCACCGGAATCGCCGGCACTGTTGGTATCGGCTTCTTCCTGGCCGTTGGATGCGCGTTTTCCGTTCCGTTTGCCCGAGTCAGGACCGCCGTTTTCAGCCCGAACCGCCTCAGAATCCCCATTCTTTCCATTAACTGGAGACTTTTCGTGGCTTCCGTTGATACCGCCGGTAATTTTGAGGGGAATCAGTTCAGGTTTCTCGTATTCTTTTTTGGCGGATTCTCTAACAGCATCCGACTCTTTCGCTGCGGCCGGTGCAGCAATCTTCTCCGCCGCTCCCTCAGCAGCCTTGGCATCATCAGCCGAAGCCTCTGTCGTCGCAACCACCTTCGTCTCGGGAGCTAATTGACGGGCCGCTCTTTCTGCGCGGACCAGCACGCCTTTCGTATCATCCGGGATCTCAATTTTCTCACCGGCTTTCAGTCCTTCAAACACTCCCGAATCCTTGTTGAACCCGTCCGCAAAGGCAAAAGAATCTTCCTCCCAGGCCGGCATTGCCACCCCTTCCCGGATTGCATCCAAAAGTACTTTCGGACCGGCAACCTTGGGCAGGTGTGTCATTTCGGCCATGCACCGGAGAAGCTGTTGCACAGGCACATGGTCCCCATCCCACAGGGACAGTTCGTTGAGGTAGGTTTGCAGTGTTGTGGCATCGATAGCCGAGAGCAAGAGCATCTTGTCACGCAGGGTAAGTGCTGCTGACTCAGCCAGTGTATCGGCCCGGTCAAGGGCAACGGCCTTCCAGGTTTCGGGCTGCTCCGCATCGGTTCTGGTTGGTAGCAGCACCCATTTGTAGGCAGCATGGATTCTCTTGTTGATTTTATTTTCGTTTGCGCGGCGATGATCCTTAACCTGCTGGAGTTGCTCATCGTCCAGTTTCAGGTCCTCTTTTTCATTCTGGATGGCATCCCATGCAAGGAACAAGCGCATGGATTCGTCCAGGTCGTCAATCCCGGCTGCGTCCGCTGCCAGGAATACAAGTGTGTTCCTGTTCTTCCTCTTGTTTTTTCCGCATGTTTCAAGGATACTCTTTGCCGTGTAGATGGCAGGGTTGTCAGTATCATTGCTGAACGGCTGGTCGGCGGGAAGTACCACAAGGCGGCACTTCATATCATCGGGGATTACCTCGGCGGGGCCGCCGGCGAGATGAGTTCCCGCAAGGTCAGGGTGTTTGCCCAGCTGTGTCTCGATTTTTTTTCGCAGCTCAGCGGCAACTGTCTTGGTATCATCCGCAAGTGCCTTTGCCTTTTCAAAGGCCATGCCAGTAAGTGACGGGCGGGATGAGTACCAGAAGTGACCCTCCTCCCGGTTCAGGAAGACAGACTCTTCGGAAAGGTGCCTGATGGCATCCTGGAAGATCGCAGGTGATTCGCCAGGCATCACACAGCCAAGCATGATACGCTGTTCGTTTATGCCCTGCTGCAAACCTTCCGCCACTGGCGATGACCCGATGCAAATAGTACGCGCCACTCTCCGGGCCGCGTCGAGCTGCCCCAGATGAGCATTGTCCGAGTCGATTTTTCTGGATACGGCATCGCTTCCATCAACATCGCAGCGCAACACCTCAGGCCAGTCTTCCGGCTGGTAGCGGGTAAGTTCGGTCTGCACCTTCGCATCGCTGACAGGTATGGTAGACGGCAGGATAATCGGGTTGCGGTCTTTTTTCTGCCAGAGACCATGGATAACCGAGGCCATCAGGCGCAATACACCGCGGGTGCGTTGGAAACGGACTAGCGTTGACCAGTCGTGGTAGAGACGGTCAAACACCTCCGGGTGGATGGGGAAGGCGGCTTGTATCCGGTGCTTGTAAAGGCTTGTTTGCGTCTCGGGGGGAAAATCCAGCCGTTTTTGAATATAGAGTTCGGTGAAGGCCATGGCCGTCATCCGGATGAATTTGCCATGTTCAGGCGGAACCGGTTCGAATAGCCGGCATCGCACTATTTCAAGATCTTCTTCAGAAGTGGCTGGTTTCCATGAAGATTCGGCTTTGCCAAGTTCATTGCGCAGATAGGTCAGAGCTTCCATCCCATGGATTCCACCCACCTCAATGTCATCGGCTTTTGAGAGTTGAGAACTGTCTTTTGCAGCCGGCAAGGAAACAATCAGAAGGCATCCTTTTGATTGCTGGACAGCTGTCACGAGATCTCGTACAAAAGCGATGTGGTTGTTGAGTGTGCCGCCAGGCAGCTTTTTCTCGTCACCGAGCTGGCGTGCATAGCTGACCCATTCATCCACCAGAATCAGACAGGGTTTTGCCGACTTTAGCAACTCGCGTAGCTTGTTCACACCGGGAGAAACCCCTTTTTTATCATAGTCGCGGATCTTGTCAAAGGCTTTTTTCCCGCCCAGCTGGTAAGCAAGCTCACCCCAGAGTGTGCGGACGGTGAGCCCGTTGGGTTTGACGGAAGGGGTGTCGGGTGAAATCTTGTTGCCAACCAATACGGCGCGCTTGACTATGGGAAGGGAGAATACTTCGGCTTCTTTCATCAACGGTTCCACACCCGGAAGCCCCGAACTATCGCCCCCTGAGAACAAGTGGTACAGAGAAAGAAGGGAGTGCGTCTTGCCACCGCCAAAACCAGACTCAAGAAGGACGATTGGGCTTCCGTCCATTCCGGAAATCCGCTGCATTGAGCTGACAAGCAGCTGTTTCATGCTAGCGGTGAGGAAGGTGCGCCGAAAGAACTCGGTGGGCTCGCGGTACTCATTGGATGCCTCTCCCTGATGCACCTGCCACAGGTCTGCGGCAAACTCGGTCTCCAGATAACGTCCTTTAGTAATATCCGGAAGCGGAGTGATAATATCACGCCATGATTTAAGCTTGTCTATGGCCCCCGAAGTTACCAGATCGCTGTCGGGTTTTGTTGCCGTATCAGGTTTCCCATCCTCGCTTTGGATATCCTTGGATGGCGAGGTCTCTGATGGTGAAGCCTTTGATGGTGCAATCTCAGATGATGCGATTTCAGATGGTGTATCATCAGGCAGGGCAAGAGCTTCGTCGACCTCACTTTGCTTTTCAATGCGCATTTGTTCCCTGAATAAAAACTCACGGAAGCCCTTGCGCATCCGTTCGGCATCGGCCGCCACTTCTGTTGCACTTATTGCGTTCAGGAATCTAACGGTAGAGTCCAGGATCCGGTCTGTGTCATCATTGCTGAAGTTGGCTTCTTCATCCCATTTTGAAAGCCATTCACGAAGTTCCCCCAGTATGGAATTTTCCGCAAATCCAAGAGTGTCCTGGAAAAGAACATTCCATGTATCGTCCATCAGCTTGAGTAAGGGTCCCAACTCCCACTGCGAAATCTCTGTCTTTAGCAGAGCAGGATCTTCAATAAAATCATGGATGAAATGCCCTGATATGTTTCCGGTCTTTACTGCGGATTTTATTTCACGCGCAATGTAGGGTGCCACTCCCATGGTGAGCAAGTCCAGTGCGAGTCCGATGCGTTTATGGTTGCTTATTACCATAATGAATGAAACCTCCGGGGTACGTTTTATTAAATGCCTGTTCGATTGCCGTGTTCAAGTCAGACCAGTAGAATACGCGTGCCAGGCCTGCCGTCTGTATATGTAGCAATTGTGTTTCTGTCACACCGGCTAATTTGTATCGCTGAATCTTCTAAACAATAAATAAACAAGCCTGGTGCCAATGCATCAACGCTCCTGAGCTGTTGTCATAGCCGTTCGGGGTCAACTGTTCCTATGGGCGCTGCTTATATAGGAGTGATAAGGGGGTGATTTGTGACACCAAGAGAGGGTGGAAAAAAGAAAAAATGTGAATAAGGTGGACAGGGGAAGGGGGCTTTGATTATAAAAGTTTAATATATGAGAATTAATGCCCTGTTTATGGGCTTTTCTGATCTTTAAAAAAGATTTCAACAACTGTGGATAAAAACAAAAAAGACACTGGATCCGACAGTTTTTCTGTTGCGTCAGGCTCTTGGCGGTTGACAGTTTAAACTTGCCGGGACCGCAATTACCGGGTTTCCGGAGGTTGGTTTCTGCTCTCCGGCCTGGCGGAACATTGCCGGTTTGCCTGTGCCCGCATGCGTCCTGATGGTACGGGCAAAACCCTCCTGTTGAATTGTGGTGCGGCAGAAATATTCCGGAGTGTCTGACAGGAAAATGCCAAGGCTAATGTTGCCGGATCATCAGTTGCGCCGATCCGATAATCTGATGCACAAATGCCAGTTTGTCAACTACAGGGGATGTCAGCACAAAAGGGTATACATGTGCGTGGCCCATGCTGCGGTTGATGCTGTTGATGGCCAGAGTCAAGGGGAACCAGTTGCGTACAAGCATCTGGAAATCGGGCTGCCTGTAGGCATCGAAATCCTGCGCTATTGTAAAGGTGTCGCTTTCGCCCCACTGGTTTTGGATTTTCAGGCCGAACTGGTGCGCGGTCTCCAGGGTGTCGATGATATGCAGGTAATGGGACCATGTCTCGGCCCAGTCTTCCCAGGGATGGCAGCTGGCGTAAGGACTGACAAAAAATCGGTGCCAGTCCGCCGGCGGACCGTACGCATGATGCTTTGCCAATGCCTGGGCGTAGTCTTGTGTCTCGTCACCAAAAAGTGTGCGAAATTCATTCTGGAACTCACTATCGCGGATGAGCCGGTCCCAGTAGTAGTGCCCCGACTCATGGCGGAAGTGTCCGAGGATGGTTCGATATCTTTCACCCATCTTGCGGCGCATATCCTCGCGCTTTACCGGATCAGCTTCGGCTATGTTAATGGTGATCAAGCCATTCAAATGGCCGGTCATTACTGACCCGGACTCGTTCATGGTATCGGGCGTGTCGGCAAGAAAGTCAAAGGCAAGGCCAGTTGGATCCTGGATTTGCGAATATACGGGCAAGCCAAGCCGGAGGAGCGAGTAAATGAGGCGACGCTTTTCGGTTTCAAGCCTGTACCAGTGAAACTTCTTTTTCTGATCGTTCAAATCAGGGATGGTGCGGTTCAGGGAGCATGCCCGGCAGAAGTCACCGTCCTGCCCGTCACGGATCATCCAGTTGCAGACCTGGTGGACCTCATAATTGAAACACTTACGGTAATGACGGTCACTGTTTTCAGAGCCGGCAACGCGCCAAAGCTTCGGTCCGACAGGCTCGAGGGCAACAAGGTTTTGCTCTTCGGGCAGGAAACCAAGCTTGGACTGGCACGAAAGACATACACTGTTCTCAAAAAAGACCAGGTTCCCGCAGGATGTGCAATTGAAAAGTTTCACGTTTTAAAAATAAATTGGATTCAAAAGGGCACGTAGAATATTCATGACAATTTCAGTAATACGACAGTGTGTCAGTGCCAGGGTCATGAATATTTCACGTGTTTAAATCATTATAAGATCATAAGGAGCAGGATGAACCCACATGGTATGATTTGACCATTCTACTGCGTGTCAACCGGAGGCCGCCATGTTCGCTGCACGTCGTGACCCTCGGGTCATGCTGATTACAACTTATACTTAATGTAAAGCGTTTTTCCGTCAGTATGTTCCTTCCATTCTGCCTAATTGGAAATAAGTTACGTTGATGTGGTCGGAGACACGGATGAGTTCGAGCTGCAGATCGTCAAGATATTCATGCAAACCCTGGTTGATCACGTCACGCACATCAGCGTATTCAAGCCGGGACCGGAGTGTCCCGAGGGCTTTTTCAGCCGTATTGCCAAAGCCGCTTTGCAGGTTGCCGCTGATCATGTTAAGACAACCTTCTGCCTCTTTCAGGCAGTAAAAAATGGATCGTGAGAACCGACGGTTGAGCACCAGGAAGTCGACAACACTGACCGGTTCCACGGCGCCGTAGAGTCTTCTGTATGCATTGTAACCACTTACAGATTTCAGCAGCGCGGTCCATTGCAGCACATCCAGCGGATTCCCCACCATATCGGGTGATGGCAGCAGAAGGTGGTATTTCATGTCCAGAAAGCGGCTTGTCTTGTCTGCCCGCTCCAGGTACATTCCCATCTGGCGGAAATACCACGACTCCGTACGAGCACCGGTGTTGAAAGCCAACCCGTAAAGCAAAAGGATCCGCTTGCGTATGGATTCAAACATTTCACGTGGATCATCCAGAAGCCAGTCTTTGTGCTCGTACCGTTGCGTCATGTAAAGATACAGATCGTTGAGGTACTCCCATGTCTCTTTTGTCAGGTTTTCCCGTATCCCCCTGGCATTTTCCCTGGCGGCTTTGATAGATGAAGTGATTGCGTTGGGGTTCTCAGGGTCAAAAGCCATGTAATAAATCACCTGCTTCTGGTCGAAGCCGTCATATCTTGCGGCATAGGAATCCAGATCCCCGGTAATCCGCACAACCGGCTCCCACTGCTCCTTGAGGCCGGGGGGCAGGTCCATCATCAGGTTGAAGTTGACTTCGATCAAGCGGGCATAGTTTTCGGCCCGCTCGAGGTATCTTCCCAACCAGTAAATCGAATTGGCCACTCTACTCAGCATGGTAACGTTTTTTTTGGATTAGGGGTATGCGGGGATCAGAAGGTGATTAGGGTTGAGGTGGCAGGCAGGGACAATCATCGTGTCATCGCCATGGGCATGCCGTCTGGTCAGTAAAGCACCCAGGTGTCCTTGCTACCGCCGCCTTGAGAGCTGTTGACTACGATGGAGCCCTTCTTCAAGGCGACACGTGTCAGCGCGCCGGGGATCACATCCAACTCTTCCCCATACAGCACATAAGGCCTGAGATCCACATGCCTCGGTTCGATACCCGACGGGGTGAGCGTGGGTACGGTCGAGAGTGACAGCATGGGCTGGGCAATGTAGTTGTCGGGATTTTTGCGGATGAGGTTGCGGAATTTTTCGTGCTCCTCGGGCCCGGACTTCGGTCCGATCAGCATGCCGTATCCACCCGCAGAGTTGGTTTCCTTGACCACCAGTTCGTGGATGTTATCCAGGACGTGCTGCCGGTCTTTCTCCCTTCGGCAAAGCCAGGTGGGCACATTCTTGAGGATAGGCTCTTCGGAAAGGTAGTAACGGATGATATCTGGGACGTAGGCGTAGACCGCCTTATCGTCGGCCACACCGGTGCCGGGGGCGTTGGCGATGGCGACGTTGCCGGCGAGGTACGCTTCGAAGAGGCCGGGGACGCCGAGCATGGAGTCAGGATTGAACGCGAGCGGGTCCAGGAAGGTGTCGTCGATCCTGCGGTAGATCACATCAATCTGCTCGAGTCCGTCCGTGGTCCGCATGTAGACTTTCTTGTCCCGGACCAGCATATCCTCACCGGTGACCAGCTCCACGCCCATCTGAAGCGCAAGATAGGTGTGTTCGTAGTAGGCCGAATTGTAGATGCCCGGGGTGAGTACGCCCACAACCGGCCGGGATTTTCGGGACAGGCTCTGGAGCATGCTCAGCAGTTTGACGGAGTAGTCGGAGACCGGCATGACGCCCATGCGGTTGTACAGCTCCGGGAAGGCCCGTTTGACGATCTCCCGGCTCTCCAGCTTGTAGGAGACGCCGGAAGGGCAGCGCAGATTGTCCTCCAGGATGTAAAAATCGCCGTCACGGTCGCGCACCAGGTCGGTGCCGGTGATGTGGCACCAGACTCCCCGGGGCGGGGTAAAGCCTTCGCAAGCGGCAAGATAGTCTTTGCTGCCCAGTATGAGGTCATCCGGCACGATTTTGTCCTTGAGGATCTTTTTTTTGTTGTAAATGTCCTGCAGGAACATGTTCAATGCCCGGATCCGCTGTTTCAGGCCGTTTTCCACAAGGCGCCACTCCTTTTGAGGGATGATCCTAGGGATGATATCCAGATGGAGGATCTTTTCGATTCCCTGTGAGTCGTGGTACACGTTGAAGGTCATCCCCATGGCCAGCTGGGCCCTGTTGGCGGCGAACTGGAGCTGATTCAACCGTTTCGCGGATGTTTTTTTCAGGAAGGAGAAAAACGGCTCGGCATGTGCGCGGGCCTTGTCACCGG
>SLNO01000055.1 GCA_007132975.1 Balneolales bacterium | reverse complement strand
CAGTCCTCCAGCAGCCGCTCCACATCCTTCATGGTGATCTCGTTGTCGCGGTTGTTGATGGTGATCACGCCCTTGCTGCGCATGCTGCGGATGTGGTCGCCGGCAATGCCCACGTTCACCGCCTTGACCTCGATGCCGGAGGCCAGCTGCGCCTGCTCGATGGCCGACCGGATGGCGTTGACCGTCTTCTCAATGTTGACCACCACGCCGCGGTTGAGCCCGTCGCTGGGCGCCTTGCCCACGCCGAGGATGTTGATCTTCTGCATGTCATCCACCGACGCCACCACGGCGCACACTTTGGTGGTCCCGATGTCCAGTCCGACTACTATCTTGTCTTCCATAATATTAACTCAGTAAGTGTTAAGGTCTTTTTTGTCAAAATCACCGATGCGGCCTCACTCGAGCGCCACCACCTGTCCGCGGTACCGGAAATCGAGGCTGCGCACGTGGCCCATGCCCTTCTCGGCCACCACCTGCGCCTGGAACGCCTGCCATTTCCGGATGCGCTCGTCAAAATCGCCGTGACCGAACGTCAGCCGCACCGTGCTTTCGTTGGACAGCGCCACCACGCCGTCAGATTCGGTCACCATCATTTCGCTGATCATCGCGTAGAGCCCCGGGTAGCGCCGCACCTGCTGCAGGAATTCGCTGGCGGTGCGGAACGGCTCCGATGTGAGCGTGTCGGGGGTCTGGGTGGATGTGTTTCCGACCCGGAACCCGTGCAGGATGGGCACGTCGATGGCCTTGCCCAGCACCACGGGCAGCTGGATGCCGTCGGCGGTGACCAGCGCGCTGCGCCGGCCGTCCGCCAGAAGCGCGATCGGCTCCTCTTCCTCCACGCGGATGCGCAGATGTCCGCTTTGCGACAGGCTCACGTAGGCCGATGCGACCCAGGGCAGCGTTTCCACCCGCTCGATCACCTCCAGAAACGCGATGCTGTCGCCGTGCAGGCCCTCCTCCACGCCGCTGACCCGCCGGATCTCGCCGGGGTCGGCCATGCGGTGCCCGGTGACCGTGACATCGCTGACCACCGTCTCGCGCGTGAGCTGCCAGCCGATCACCATGGCGGCGATCACCAGGAACAGCGCGGCGAACAGGTACTCCGCTCCGAATTTCTTTTTCTTCTTGGCGGTCATTTGCGGGTGGATTTTCGGGTTTTCAGTTTTTCGACGAACGCCTCGCCGTATTTGTAGATGTCGCCGGCCCCCATGGTGATGATCATGTCGCCGGGCTGGGCGATTTCGAGCAGGGCGTCGGCCACATCCTCCCGCGCAGGCACGTAGGTGACGTCGCGGTGGCCGAAAGCGCGGGCGGTGTCGGCGATCAGCTTGCCGCTGACGCCCTCGATGGGCGCCTCGCGCGACGGGTACACATCCGTGATCACCAGCTTCTCGGCATCGAAGAACGAGGAGCCGAATTCCTTGTAGAGCTGCTGCGTGCGCGAGTACAGGTGCGGCTGGAAGACCGCCACCACGCGCCGCTCAGGCCAGCCTTCGTGCGCGGCGGAGAGCGTCGCCTGCACCTCGGTGGGATGGTGCGCGTAATCGTCGATCACCAGGATCTCGCCGTCGTCGTACTTGACCTGGAAGCGGCGGAACACGCCGGTGTAGCGGTCCAGCCCCTCGCGGATGCGGTCGAACGGGATGCCCAGCTCCAGCCCGATGCCCACCGCCGCCAGCGCGTTGAGCACATTGTGGCGGCCCGGCGCACGGACCGTCACCTCGCCCAGATCGCTGTCCTCAAACTGCACCCGGAACGTGTTGCTGAACTGGTCGGCGCGCACATTGCGCGGCCTCAGCTGCGCCTGCGGATTGAAACCGTAGGTGATGATGCGCCGCTCGATCTGCGGGATGATGCTCTGCAGGCGCGGATCGTCCAGGCACAGCACCACCGCCCCGTAAAACGGCACCTTGTTGGCGAACTCGACAAACGCGCCCTTGATATCCGCCTCGTCGTGGTAGATATCCATGTGCTCGATGTCGATGTTGGTGATCACGGCCAGCGACGGGCTCAGCCGCAGGAAGGTGCGGTCGAACTCGTCCGCCTCCACGATCACGATATCGCCGGTGCCCACCACCGCGTTGGTCTTGTCGAAACTGTGGACGCGTCCGCCCACGATGATGGTCGGGTCAAAACTGCCCGCCTGCACCACCTGCCCCGTCATGGTTGTGGTGGTCGTTTTTCCGTGCGTCCCGGCAATGCCGATGCCGTATTTCATGCGCATCAGCTCGGCCAGCATCTCGGCCCGCTTGATCACGGGAATGCCCTGCTCCAGCGCGGCGGCCGTCTCCACATTCTCCTCGGCCTTCACGGCGCTGGTGTAGACGACCACGTCGGCGCCCTCGATATGCCCGGCGTCGTGCCCGAGGAACACTTTGGCGCCCAGCTTCTCCAGCCGTTCGGTGTTCTCGCCCCGGCTGCCGTCCGATCCGGTCACGGTAAACCCGCGCTGCAGAAGGATTTCGGCCATGCCGCTCATACCGATCCCGCCGATACCCACCATGTGGATGTGCCGGGTGTTGCCGAAAACCGGTTGTGTCTGGATCGATTTGGTCATGCCGTGGTGGTGCTGTTTTGGAAATTTCTGTTGGATGTGGGTGCGGACGCGGTGCTGCGGGTGTCGTCGCGGGCCTGGCCGGAGATGGTACCGCGCGCTTGCCCGGGGGCGTCGCCGCGGGACGGGCCGTTTGCCTCGCCGCGGTCCGTTTCCGGATCCTGGCTTTGGCGCGTTTCGGTGCCGGGCCGGGAAGTTGCGGTTGTCGTTGCTGCAGCCGTTGCAGCTGCGGCATCGGCCCCGCTGTCAATCTGTTCAAGGATGCGCCGGGCGATATCGGCCGCGGCGTCTTTTTTCGCCATTGCGCGCGCCTGCTGCTCCATCTGCTCGCGCCGGGATGCGTCGCCAAGCAGCGAGCGCACCGTTTCGGGCAGTCTTTCGGTCAGGTCGGCGTCGGCAAGCAGCAGCGCCGCCCCTTTGTCCGCCAGCGACCGGGCGTTATGCATCTGATGATCGCCGGCCACATGCGGCGACGGCACCAGGATGCCCGCCTTTCCCGTAGCCAGCAGCTCCGAGCAGGTGATGGCGCCGGCACGCGAAACGATCAGGTCGGCGGCGGCCCACGCCTCGGTAATGTCGTCCATGAAACCGTAGAGGCGCAGATCGGCGAATTTCTTGCTGGTGGATGCGGCCGGACCGGCATCTTCGGTGGAATCTGTTGCATCGCTGGTTCCAGCGGCATCGTCTGTCCTGGCGGCGTCCGTCGCGCCAGCGCTGCCCGCATCCACCCCGGTTTCATGCAGCCCGAGTTCCTTGCGGATCGCGTCGAGGTACACCTCGCCGCACTGCCAGATCACCTGCACGCCATCCTCCAGAAACGCGCCGATATGCCGGAGCATCGCCTGGTTGATGCTGTGCGCGCCGCCGCTTCCGCCCATGACCAGCAGCACCGGTCGACCGGCATCCAGGCCAAAGTGCTCGCGCGCGCGCGTAGGGAACGCCGGATCCTGCAGCTTGCGGATCAGCTCGCCGCGCACCGGGTTGCCGGCCACAACGATCTTCTCCTGCGGCAGCCATTTGGCGGCTTCGTCGAAAGCGGTGAAAATGAGCCGCGCTTTGGGGGCCAGCTTGCGGGTGGTCACGCCGGGGAAGCTGTTCTGCTCCTGCAGGAAAAGCGGCACGCCCCTGCGGGCCGCCATCCACCCGACCGGGCCGGATGCGAAACCGCCGCAGCTGATGGCCGCGTGCGGATCGAACCGCCGCACCAGGCGCCGGCTCTGCCACAGGCTGACCAGCAATTTGAGCGGGAAAAGCAGGTTTTTGAGCGTCAGGCGCCGGTGGAACCCGCTGATCCAGATCGGGGCGATGTCGTACCCCGCGGCCGGCACCGCCTTCCACTCCATGCGGTCGCGGGTGCCCACGAACAGGAACTGCGCGCCGGGACGCGCCTCGCGCAGGGCGTCGGCAATGGCGATGGCGGGGAAGACGTGTCCGCCCGTGCCGCCTGCGGCCAGTATGATGCGCAATGGATCACTCATAGGCCTCCTCCCTGTTTTTGGAGATTCTCAGGAGGATGCCGATGAGGATGCCCGAAAAGAGCATGCTGGTGCCGCCGTAGCTGATAAACGGCATGGGCAGCCCCGTAACGGGCAGAAGTCCGGTGGCCACGCCGGCGTTGACGAAGGCGTACATGGTCACGCCCAGGGTGCAGGCCACGGCCAGCAGCATCCCGAGATCGTCGCGGGCGCGCTTGGCGATCACGGCAATGCCGCGGAAAAGGATCACCACGTAAAGCAGCAGCACCACCCCGGCGCCCAGGAGGCCGTATTCCTCGGTGATGATGGCGTAAATGAAATCGTTGTACGGGGCCGGGAGGAAGTCGCGCTGGGTGCTCTTGCCGATGCCCACGCCCAGGAAGCCGCCCTGCGCTATGGCGATGTGCGCCTGCTGCGCCTGGTACCCGCTGCCGAGCTGGAATTCGGCGCTTTCGATGTGCCGCACCTGCTCAACGTAGTTGGTGAGCCGGCTCTGGCGCTCCAGCGACTGCGACAGGATCACCCCGGCGCCGAGCGCCCCCAGCAGCACCAGCCCCACGATGTGCAGCATGCTCACGCGGCCCACGAACATCACCGCCAGGCACATGGCCAGCAGCAGCGCCGCGCTGCTGAAATCCTCCAGCCCGATGAGCGCGCACGTCACCAGCACCCACACCATCACCGGCACAAACGTCTTGGTGAAACTGCGGATGTACTCCTGCTTCTGCGCCACCAGGTGCGATACGTACACCAGCAGCGCCACCGTGGCCAGCGACGACGGCTGGAACGAGAATGCACCGATGCTCAGCGCCCGTCGCGCCCCGAACACCTCCGTGCCGTACAGATGCACGATGATCAGGAACAGCCAGCTCAGCAGCAGCGCATACCGGCTCAGGCGCGCAACAATATGGTAGTCGATTTTTGAAACGATGATCATCACCAGCAGCGAGATCACCAGCTTCACGGCATGTCCGCCCACCAGCGTACTCGCGGTGGTGAACTTGGTCTCGGCAAAAAACGCGATGGACGAGAACACCGCCACCAGCCCCGCCATCATCAGCATGATCACGCTCACCAGCAGCCACCGGTCGCTGGCCACACCCTTCGCCGATGCCGGCCCGGAGGGTTCCAGCAAATACTGCTTTTTGAAGGTGTCGGATACGAACATGATGCGGGTCTAATTACTTGTGGATGGTGCCGGCTGTGCCGTTATGTGCGGTGGTCGGTTTCGGGTGGATGGGGGTTGTCGTCGGTGAATTCAGTTGCGGGTGGATGCGGCTGGCTGCCTGTGCGGATTTTGGTGCATGTTTGGTTTTCAAAGGGTCATGACGGATTGCATGAACCGCAGCCCGCGGTCCTCGTAGCTTTCGAACATGTCGAACGATGCGCACGCCGGGCTCAGCAGCACCACGTCGCCGCGCTCGGCCTTCATGTAGCATTTCTGCACCGCGTCCTGCATGGAATCGGCGAACCAGATGACCGGCGCGATGCCCTGGAGCTGCCCGCGGATCGCCTCCTTGCCCTCGCCAATCGCCACGACAAGCTTCACTTTCTTGCGGATCTCGGTGGCCAGCTCGGTGTAGTCGTTGCCCTTGTCGCGCCCGCCCATGATCAGGATGACCGGACGGTTGAAGCTCGTGAGCGCATACCACACGGCATTGACGTTGGTTGCCTTGCTGTCGTTGTACCAGGCCACGCCGTCCAGGTCGCGCACTTTCTGCAGACGGTGCGGCACACCTTCGAAACCGCTGAGGCTTTCGCGGATCGGACCCTTGTCGATCTCGCAGATGCGCGCCGCCAGAGCCACGGCAAGGCCGTTGCGCAGGTTGTGTTTTCCGGGGAGAGCCATTTGCTTCATGGGCATAACCTCTTCGTCAAATCGGTTAGTTTGTATTCGGATGATACCATCGCGCAGGTAGATCCCGGGCACCTCCACCTCGCTGGAGAACGGGAGCAAGGTGGGGGCGTCGGGACGGCTGGACAGTTTCTCGACCTGATTCTTCACCACGGGGTCGTCGTAGCCGTAGATCAGGACGTCGTCCCGGGTCTGGTGTCCGGGCAGCTGCATTTTGGATGCGATGTACTCTTCAAACTGGTTGTGGTAGCGGTTGAGATGGTCGGGCGTGATGTTGAGCAGCACGGCCACGCGGGCGCGGAACCGGTCGATATGGTCCAGCTGGAAACTGCTAACCTCCAGGATCACGTCCACATCCTCCGAGGTCTGCTCCACCACCTCCGAAAACGCGGTGCCCACGTTGCCGGCAAGCAGATGGGCGCGTCCCGCCCGCTTCCACACATCCGCCAGCCAGGTCACCACGGTAGTCTTGCCGTTGGATCCGGTCACGGCGATGATGCGGCTCTTGCAGTACCACGACGCCACCTCGATCTCGGCCACCACCTGCTTTTCCGCCCGCTTCCACGCGCGCACGATGGGCGCGTCTGTGGGCACGCCGGGACTCAGCACCAGCAGATCGCCCTCCATGGCACGGTCGGTGTGCCCCCGCTCCTCGAACGGGATACCGGCTTCCTCCAGCCGCGCACGGTGCCCGTCCGCCACAGTCCCGATATCGCTGACGAACACGCGGGCGCCCTTGCGATGGAGCAGCAGCGCCACGGCCACTCCGCTCCGGGCGGCACCTGCAACTACGATATGACGGTTTTCCACTTTGGTCATGGGTCTGTTTACCGCAGTTTGAGGGTTATGATGGTGAAGACGGCCAGCAGGATCGCGATGATCCAGAAACGGACCACGATCTTGGGTTCGGCCCATCCCTTTTTCTCGAAATGGTGGTGCAGCGGGGCCATCAGGAAAAAGCGCCGGCCTACACCGTATTTGTTCCTCGTGTATTTGAAATAGCTGGTCTGGATGATGACCGAGAGCGCCTCGACAAAGAAAATGCCGCACAGAATGGGCAGCAGCAGCTCTTTGTGGATCATCAGCGCCACCGCGCCGATGCCCCCGCCCAGCGCCAGGGAGCCGGTATCGCCCATGAACACCTCGGCGGGATAGGAGTTGTACCACAGGAAGCCGAAGCAGGCCCCCACCATGGTGGCGCAGTAGATGGTCAGCTCGCCGGTGCCCGGCAGGTAGAGGATGTCGAGGAAGCTGGAGTAGTCAACGCGTCCCGAGACGTAGGCAAGGATGCCGAGCGCCAGTCCGGCGATGGCCGTGGTGCCGCTCGCAAGTCCATCCAACCCGTCTGTAAGATTCACCGAATTGCTGACCGCCGTAATAATGAAGATGCACACCGGAATGTAGATGGCCCAGCCGAGCGCCTCGCCGAGGAACGCGTAGTCAATGTTGGCGTCCTTGACGAACGGGACGGTACTGAGCGTGTTGTACTCCTGGAAATCGGGGTGGAAGTAGAGCACCATGCCCAGCACCGCACCCACCGCCACCTGGCCGATGATCTTGAACTTGCCGAGCAGCCCTTCCTTGTTCTTGCGGATGATCTTGATGTAGTCGTCCACGAAACCCACGCCGCCGAGGACCACGGTGACCATGAGGATCAGCCATATATATATGTTGTCGGGGCGCGCCCAGAAAAGGGTGCCGGTGACGATGGCCAGCAGGATCAGCAGCCCGCCCATGCTCGGCGTGCCGGCTTTTTCCATGTGGTTGTCCAGGCCGATATCGTCCCGGAAGGTCTCCTGGAGCTGCATGCGGATGAGCAGGCGGATCACCTTCTTGCCGAAGAAAACGGACATGAAGAAGGCGGTGAGGGCAGCCAGCGCGCTGCGCACCGTGATGAACGCGAACACCCCGAAGCCGGGCGGGTTGAAGGTCTGGTTGATCCAGTCGAGAAGGAGATAGAGCATCAGTTTGCCTCCTTCTTTTTGGTGGATGATTTCGCTGGCCGGCGGCCTTTTTTGTGGACCCGCCGCTCGATCCATTCGGTGAGCGCCTTGGCGGCGATCTCGCGGTCGTCAAATTTGTGGCGGCGTCCGTGCACCTCCTGGTAGCGCTCGTGCCCCTTGCCGGCCACCAGCACCATGGTGCGCGTGTCGGCTTCCAGGATGGCCGAGCGGATGGCCTTGCGGCGGTCGGCTTCCACAAACAGCTTGTCACTGCGCGTCACGCCCATGCGGATGTCGCGGATGATGGCCTCGGGGTCCTCGGTGCGCGGGTTGTCGGACGTGAGCGTGACCACGTCGGCGTGTTTGTCAGCGAGGCGGCCCATTTCGGGGCGTTTGGACTGGTCGCGGTCGCCGCCGGCGCCGAAAACGACGTGCAGCGTATCACCCTCGCCGCGCACCGCCGCCAGCGCCTTGAGTACGTTCTCCAGGGCATCGGGGGTGTGGGCGTAGTCCACGAAAACTTTGGGGGCGGAAGCCTGGTGGATGGCGGCATCGGCGTGCGGCATGACGCGCTCGAGGCGTCCGGGCGCACCCTGCGCCTCACCCAGCGCGGCAACAACGCTGCTTTTGGTCAGGCCCAGCGCCAGGCAGATCAGGTAGGCCTGCGCCACGTTCCAGGCGTTGTAGCGTCCGGTGAGCGGGGTGCTGACGATGGCGCCGTCGAGGTCGAGCACCAATCCATCCGGACCCTCATCCAGAATCCTGAAATCGCGGTCCTCCTTGAAGCTGAAGTCCCAGATATCGGCGCGGCAGCCGTCGGTGACCTGGTAGGATGCGGGATCGTCGCGGTTGATCACGGCCACCGCCCTGTCGTTGAGCATGGTGAACAGGCGCTTTTTGGAGTCGATGTAGGAGTCCATGTCGCGATGGTAGTCGAGATGGTCCTGGCTGAGGTTGGTGAACGCGGCCACATCGAACCGGATCCCGTTCACGCGCTGCTGTTCGAGGGCGTGGGAGGATACTTCCATGATGGCGAAAGCGGTGTCCACGGCGGCCATCTGCTCGAGCGATTCGGCCAGGTTGACCGCGTCGGGGGTGGTCAGGCGGCTTTCGATGACGCGGTCGCCGATGCGCGTCTCGACGGTGCCGAGCAGGCCGGCGTTGTAGCCCAGCTTGCGCAGCACCTGGTAGACGAGGGTGCAGACGGTGGTCTTGCCGTTGGTGCCGGTGACGCCGACCATCTTCATGGCGCGGGCGGGGCTGCCGGTGAGGGCCTGGGCCAGGTACCCCAGGATGGAGCGGGTGTCGGGCACCTGCATGCAGAGCGCCTCGCCGGGGATGTCATCGGGCAGGTGCTCGCAGATCACGACCCGCGCGCCCTTGCGCACCGCGTCGCGGATGAAGCGGTGCCCGTCCGACACCGTGCCGCGCAGCGCGATGAACACGTCGTTTTTGCGCACGTTCCGCGAGTCGAGGCGCAGCCGGCCGATCGGGCCGTCATAGGCGCCGGTATGCTGCTGGGGCTGGATCATATGGAGGAGTTCGGTGCCCGTCATCATCGCCCCCGGTGTGACAAAATGGTGGGGAGGTCGCGCGCGCGTCCGCGGATGGTCACGGTCTGTCCCGTGCGGTACTGCTGTCCGGCCAGCGGGAACTGCGCGTAGACGGTGCCCGAGCCGACCATCTCCACGTCGAAGCCCGACTGGCGCAGCCATGCCGAGGCCTTGCGCATGCTCATGCCGCGAACATCGGGGATGGCGGCGTGGCTGTCGCTGATGCGGGTGGTGTCGGCGGCAATGGTGTGCGAAAGCGTGACGCGCAGTGGATCGGTGCGCATGATCTGCTCGCCGGGTTCGGGCGTGAGCGCCACCACGTAGTCGCCCTCGCCGGTGAAGCGGTGGCGGATGCGGTAGTCGCCGAGCACGGCGCGGGCCTCGTCGCGGTGCATGCCGCGGATCTCGGGCACCACGGCCATCGGGATCTCGGAATCGTCCGTCGAGGCGGCCAGGTGCAGATAGTTGTCCAGCCCGATCAGCCGCATGGTCACGTTGCGGAAGACGGGTCCGGCGATGAAGCCGCCGTAGTAGCTCAGGCGGGGCTCGTCGATCATGACCAGCGCCACGTACCGCGGGTCTTCGGATGGGAAGAAACCGGCGAAGGAGGCCACATACCGCGCGCGGTAGCGGCCGTCGATGAATTTCTGGGCGGTGCCGGTCTTGCCGGCGATGCTGAAGCCGTCAATACGGGCGATGCCGGCCGTTCCGGAGTCGGAGACCACGCTTTCGAACACCGGACGCAGCTTCTCTATGGTCTCGGGACGCATGGCGCGGCGGATCGCCTCGGGACGGTTCTGGTGCACCGTGCGGCCGCGCTCATCCACCACGCGGTCCACCACATACGGCCGCATCAGCATGCCGTCGTTGGCAAAGGCGGCGTAGGCCTGGGCCATCTGCAGCAGATTGACCTGCACCTCGTAGCCGATGGAGATCCACGGCTTGGAGACCGCCGACCACTGGTAGGGCTTGCGCAGGCGGCCGGCCTCCTCGCCGGGCAGGTCAACGTATGTCTGTGAGCCGAAGCCCATGTTTCGCGCGTACTGGTAGAGCATATCGGACGACAGGCGTCCGGCCACCTCGGAGGTTGCGATATTGGATGATTTCTGGATGGCCTGGCGGAAGTTGATCACGCCCAGCGGATCGTGGTCGCGCATCATCTGCCCGCTGATGAGCCGGCGTCCGTCGCCGGTATCGAAAAGTTCGTCGAAATCGACCAGGCCGTTCTCCACGGCGGCAACGGCCGTGACCAGCTTGAAGGTGGACCCCGGCTCGATCATGTCGGAAATGACCGTGTTGCGGCGGTTTTCGGGGGGAGAGGAGGCCGGGGCGTTCGGATTGAAATCGGGCCAGGAGGCCATGGCCTTGATGGCGCCGGTCCTGGGATCCATGACGATGATGGATCCGCGGCGGGCCAGCGCGCGCTGCACCCCCTTGCGCAGCTCCTCCTCGGCAATGGCCTGGATGTGCGCGTCGATGGTGGTGACCAGGGTGTGGCCCTGCTGCGGCAGGCGGCGCGGGGCGCCCACGTAGGCGCGGATGCGCCCGCTGCGGTCGCGGCGGACCTGGCGCTGTCCATCCACCCCGCTCAGCATGGTGTTGTACGATGATTCGAGTCCGGACATGCCCCGCAGCTCATGGTTCACGTAACCGACCACGTGCGATGCGAGGTTGTCATAGTTGTAGCGGCGGCGGTACTGCTCCTCCAGGATCACCGCGCGCATGCCCAGCTCGCGCAGCTCCTCGGTGGCCTCGGCGCCAAGGTTGCGCTCCAGCACAATGTAGCGCGAGCGCGGATGGGCCGAGCGGATGCGCTGCTGGTAGGAGCCCGGCGTGGCGCCGGTCAGCGATGCCAGCCTGCGGGTGAAGGTGCGCATGTCGTCGGCGGTGAAATTGGGGAAGTGCGGGTCCACGGCCACCGTGTAGGTCACCGTGTTGCCGACCAGCTCGCGGCCGTTGTTGTCCAGGATGAGGCCGCGCTGCGCCGGGATCGGGATCACGTCCATGGCCTGCTGGCTCCAGAGCGAGCGGAGTTGCGATCCCTCCAGCACCTGGATCCGGAGTATCTGCAGACCGATGACAAGCGGTATGAGCAACATAAGCCCGAATACCACGAACATGCGGTTTAATATGTACTCCTTGCTGTCGGACATGATCAGCGTTCAATGATAATTACGGGATCGTTGGCTCCGCCGGAGACCATACCCAGGGATGCGGCGCGGTTGTAGACCTCGGCCGGGCCCGTCATGCGGTCGTAGTTGCGCTGCACTTCGGTGTGCACGCGGTGGGCGCGATCATACTCCCTGCGCAGCTGCTGCACCTCGCGGAGCGTGTTCTGTGTCTCGAAGACATGGTTCAAATAGACCGAGCCGGCCAAACCGAGCGCCACGGAAAGCAGGATCAGCTTCCACGGCGACCACAGAGCGGAAACACCTGTTTTTTTACGTGTTTTGCGCGTCTTGCTTCCGTTGGATGGCCTGGCGCTTCCGTTGGATTTGCCTGAGCCGTTGCCGTTTGTGCGGGACGGGCTCACGTAGCGGGATGGAAGCGGCGGTGTGGCGGGGGTCCGGACGGCCGGGGTGGCGGAGCCGGTGCGGTAGAGTGCCTTTGAGGTGCCTGACATTTTTGTCTGGATGATCATGCCACTCCTCCCTTCTCGCCTGATTTGCCGTTCCACCCCTGTGAAATTTTAACCGCGGCGCGCAGCTTGGCGCTGCGCGCGCGCGGATTTACGGCTACCTCGTTATCCGAGGCGGTGACCACTTTCCTGGTCACCGTTTGCAATGGGGTAATAGTATTGCCGTAAAAATCCTTTTTGGGTATGCCTTCGAAATTGCCGTAGCGGAAATAGTTTTTGCAGAGCCGGTCTTCCAGCGAATGGTAGGTGATGACCACGAAGCGCCCATCCTCCCCCAGCATTTCCGTCCCCTGCTCGAGCGCCCGCTTGAGCATGTTCAGCTCGCTGTTGACCGCTATGCGCAGGGCCTGGAAGATGCGGGCCAGGGATTTGTTCAGGAACCGCTCGGGCACGGCGGATGCTACGGAATCGCGCAGCTGGCCGGTGGTCTGGAGCGGACGGTCGCGGATGATGGCCCGGGCAATGCGCCCGCTCTCCCGCTCCTCGCCGAATTCAAAAAACAGGTTGCGAAGCTCCTCGTACTCATACTCGTTGACGATGGCGGCCGCGGTAAGCTCTTGCAGCGCCCCCATCCTCATATCCAGCGGACCGTCTTTCTGGAAACTGAAGCCGCGCTCCGGCTCGTCGATCTGGTGAGAGGAGACGCCAAGATCCAGCAGGATACCGGAAAGGCGTCCGGCAACATCCCTGGGCAGCAGCGCATTCATGTATCCAAAATTGCCGCGGACCATCGCGATGCGGTCCTCGCCGGCGAAACGCTCCGAGGCCACGCGCAGGGCGTCATCGTCCTGATCGATGCCAAAAAGCCGCCCTTTTTCCGAGAGATGTGCCAAAATGTGCGCACTGTGCCCCCCGCCACCCAAAGTGCCGTCTACATAGATACCATCCGGATCGGTTATCAGGTATCGTATCGCTTCATTGAGCAACACGGGTTTGTGGTACGTGACATGGGTCATTGTGTGAAGCCATCTCCCATTACATTTTCGAACATTTCGCGGTATTTGTCCGGGTCAAGGTCCTGATCGGCTTTCTCAAGCATCTCAGGCGACCATAATTCAATACTGTCCCCCATCCCGATGAAGATCACTCTGTTGGTAATATTAGCCCATTCCATCAATTTCGGGGGGATGGCAAGCCGGTTGTGCTTGTCAAGGGTGAGGTCGTCGGCGGAACGCAGGAAGTTGCGGAGCACGGTGCGCCCCTTGTGCTGGAACTCGTTGATGCGGTTGAGGCGGTCCTCGACACCCGTCCAGTACTCGGCGGGATAGAGCAGCAGGCAGGGGTCCAGGCCCTTGAGAATCGTAAAGCTGTCCTGACTCTGCGGGGGCAGGTATTTACGCAGCCTTGCCGGGAAGCTCACGCGACCTTTGCTGTCTATGGAATGATCGTATTCTCCTTTGAAGCTTGCCAAGATTCTGCCCGTTCAGATGAGACCGTTTTTTGATTGCATACGGTCGGAAGTTACACTTTTTCCCACAACTTCCCACCTTGACCCACAAAGTAGGTTATTTTGCAATTACATGTCAAGCCAAAAGAGGATTTTTTGCCATAAAAATTGCAACGTTTTCATGGATTAATGGACAGAAGTATCCAAAAGCTCTGCAGAAAGGCTCTGACAAACTAAATAATATATGTATGATATATGTTTGACGGGCGGTGGGAAGAAATCCCACAATTTTTTCGACAGTGCGTCGGGAGGGGTGGATGGGTCCCGAACCAGAGGACATCGGGTGGGAGCCCGGCAACAAAAGAACAGCCGGCAGCCAGGCAACAAAATCCTGCAAGCGACAACGGACCGCCTTGCCAGCAGCGGGTGTCAGCCCTGTCCTACACCAGAAGCCGGCGGCCGATCTTCTGGATGTCAGCCAGCACGCCCGCGGCCGTCACTTCCATGCCGGCGCCCGGACCCTGGATGATGAGCGGACTCCGGTCGTAGCGCTTGGTCCGGAACGAGAGCAGGTTGTCGGTGCCGGTGAGCGTGCCCAGGGGCGATTTTACCGGCACGGAATGCATCCCCACCTTGATCCGGCCATTCTCCAGATGCCCCGTGTAGCGAAGCACCTCGTTGCGCTGCCGGGCATCGGCCACTTTCTGCTTCCAGTACTCGTTCTGTTCGGGCAGTCTTTCAAAGAATTCTTCGAGGGATACGTCCCGCAGCTCTTCCGGGATGAGGTTCTCCACGGAGATATCCTCCCGCTCCACACGGAAGCGCGCCGCGCGTGCCAGGATCATGAACTTGCGGGCCACATCCTCCCCGGAAAGGTCGTCGCGCGGATCCGGCTCGGTGATGCCCAGCTCCCTGGCCTTGCGGATGATCCGGTCCAGCGGCACGCCCTCCTCCAGCTTGGAGAAAAGGTAGGTCATGGTGCCGGAAACAACGCCGGAGATGGCGTGGATCACATCGCCGCTGCGCTGCAGATCCTTGATGGTCTGGATGATCGGCATGCCGGCGCCCACGGTGGCCTCGTACAGGTAGTGCGTGTTCTTGTTGACCGTGAAATCCATGAGCGTGTCGAAGAACTCCTGCTCGAAACTGTTGGCGCGCTTGCTGGGGGTGACCACGTGGATACCCGCCTTGAGCAGCAGCGGATACTTGCGGGCCACGTCGGGGGCGCCGGTCGCATCCACAAAAATGGTACGGTAGGGATACTCCTTGGAAAGGTGGCTGACGATGAACGGCCAGTCGGTTTTCTGCCCGTGCCGCACGCGTTCCGCCACATCGGCGGCCGGGATGCCGGACGGGTGCCAGGCCATTTTGTCGGTGTCGCACGCGCCGATGATGCTAAGGTCCACTTTGGGATCGTGCAGGTCGCGGAGCAGCTCCACAAGTTTGCCGCCCACGGCGCCGAGTCCGGCAACAAAAAGCCGCACGCGGTGCGGGTGGATGCAGAAATGGTCGTTGAGCAGGCGCACGGCCCGTTCCGCCTCGCGGTTGTAGAGCAGCAGGCTCAGGTGGCGGTTGGCCAGCCCCTTGGCCAGCGAAAGCGGCGCGATGCCGTTCTCCCCGAGCACCGAAAGCACCGCCCCGCTGATGCCCAGGTCGCGCTCCAGCTTCTCGCCGATGGCGGTCACCATGGAGACCTGGTCCAGCATCTGCGGCGTGTCGATGCTGCCCGTATCGTATTCCAGGGCGAACTCCTCGAGCAGCGCGACCCGCGCCTGGTCGGCCTGCGCGGCCTGCACCACCACGGTGATGCCGTAATCGGACGATGCCGCCGCGTTGAACAGCACGCCCACCTTCCGCTTGCGGAGCGCCATGAGCGCCCGGTAACTGAATTCGTGGATCTTGTCGAGCCCCTTGCTGCGCAGCGCGATCACAATGATGTTCTTCTTCACCGAAACCGACCGCAGCCGCCCCGTCGTCGCCTCATAATCGCGCGTAATGATGGTGCCGGCGGCGTCGGGCTGCAGCGTGTTTTTGATGAGGATGGGGATGTTGCGCGCCTGCAGCGGCAGTACGGTGCGCGGATGCAGCACCTTGGCGCCGAAATGCGCCATCTCGGCCACCTCGGAGTAGTGGAGCTGCGGGATGGTCACGGCCGTGGGCACAATGTCCGGGTCTGCGGTCAGCACGCCGTTCACATCCGTCCAGATCTGCACCTCGTGGGCGTCCAGCGCCTCCCCGAGCAGGCTGGCGGAGTAGTCGGACCCCGACCGTCCCAGCGTGGTGATCTCGTTCTCGGAGGTGGACCCGATGAACCCGGTAACCACCGGAACCGTGCCGTTCAGCGGGAGCAGGGCCTCGCGGATCTGCCGCACCGTGATCACCATGTCCACGTCCGCGTCCCCGAATCGGTTGTTGGTCCGCACCAGCCGGTGCGACTCCCAGGCCTGCGAAGGGGTCCCCGAGTCGATCATGGCCGCCGAGAAAATGTTGGATGAGAGCCGCTCGCCGTAAGAAAGCACGCGGTCGCTCTGGCGGTCGGTGATGGCGCCCTGGCCCTGCAGCCCGGAAAGCTCGGTCTCCAGCTTGCCCAGCAGCTCATCCACCCGCACACTCTGCTCGCCCGCCGCCCCGCCGCCGGTGAACTCGCGCAGGGTGTTGTGGTGGCGGCGCACCAGTAGTTCGAACCGTTCGCGCCAGGCCGGATCGGAGGCGGAAGCCAGGCCCATCAGCGCAATGATCTCATCGGTAACGCCGCCGAGGGCTGATACGACCACGGCCACGTCGGCATCCTTGCACTGCCGGTTTACAATAGATACGGCATTGCGGATGCGGGGAGCATCGTAGAGCGATGTCCCGCCAAATTTTAAAATTCGCAGCATTACTGTTCAGAAAATACTAACTGATACTTTTGTTTAAGTTCGGGGAAATTTTTTTTGACGATGGACTGAATGGTTTCAAATTCGATCAGGAAGGCGTCGTGGCCGTTGTCCGAAACGAGCTCGGCATAACGGGCGTTCCCGAGCTGCGAGGTCAGGTCTTTCTGCTCTTCCACGGGATAGAGGGCGTCGGAGCTTATGCCGATGACCAGCACGGGGATCTTCACGCGGCCCAGCACATCCTCAAAGGAACCGCGTCCGCGCGACACATCATGGCTGTCCATGGCCTGTGTGAGGCGCACGTAGGTGACGGCGTCGAAGCGCCCGACCAGCTTGTCGCCCTGGTAGTTGAGGTAGGATTCCACCTGGAAGCAGGGCTTGCCGGGCTGCAGTTCGCGCCCGAAACGTCGCTCAAACGAGCTGGCGCTGCGATAGGTGATCATGCCCATCATGCGCGCCGCGGCCAGTCCGGAGGCGGGCGGGTCTTCGGGTGGATAGTGGCCGTCGCGCCACTTCGGATCGGTGAAGATGGCGCGCCGCTGCGCCTCGCCGATGCCGATGGCCCATGCCGAATGCGCCTTGCCCATGGCAATCAGCAACAGCTGCTCGGGACGGTCATCCATGACGCCGAACTCCAGCGCCTGCATGCCGCCCATGGATGCGCCGATGGCAAAACGGATGCGCCGCACCTCGAGATGGTCCAGCAGGCGCTGCTGCACCCGCACCATGTCGCGGATGGTGACGACCGGGAAGTTGCCGCCGTAGCGCTCGCCCGTGCGGGGATCGATGCTGAGCGGACCGGTGGTGCCGTAGCAGCTCCCGAGCACGTTGCTGCAAATAATATAGTGCTCCTCGGGATCCAGCAGACGGCCCTTGCCGAAAAAGCCGGTAAGCCATTCATCGGCGGCGGCATGGCCCGTAAGCGCATGGAACACCACCACGACATTGCTCATGTCCTCGTTGGGCGTGCCCCACGTCTGGTAGGCAACCTCCAGCTCCGGAAACTCGTACCCCGACTCCGTCACAAAGGGCGTACGGTCGTGAAAAATCAGATTTTCTTGTTCAAGTGACATATTTCGATTGATTCATATCGGATTTCTCCTCATTTTATGTGCGTTGTTTGTCTGTTACTGAATCCGGGGTTATGGTTGATCCGGGATTTGGTTGTTGATTGAGGGTCCCCGGCTGTTGCAGAGCCAGGGACCCTTTTTTTATGCCTTTCAGCTTTTACATGCCTCTCAACCGGCCGACTGCTTGAAGGCCACTTCAAAGTCATGGATAATGTCGTCGATATGCTCAAGGCCCACCGACACGCGTACCAGGTCCTCGGTGACACCCGATGAACGCTGCTCCTGGTCCGTAAGCTGCTGATGGGTGGTGGATGCGGGATGGATCACCAGCGTCTTGGCATCGCCGACATTGGCCAGATGGCTGGCCAGCACGGTGCTGTCAATGAACTTGCGCCCGGCCTCGTACCCGCCTTTGATCCCGAACGTCAGCACGGCGCCGAATTTTCCGGGATTGAGGTATTTCTTGGCCAGTTCGTGGTATTTGTGCCCGGGCAGGCCGGCATAGCTCACCCACTCCACGTTCTCGTTGGCATCCAGCCACTTGGCCAGCGCCAGCGCATTGTCGCAATGACGTTCGGTCCGCAGCGAGAGGGTCTCGATCCCCTGCAGCAGCAGGAAGCTGTTGAACGGCGACTGTGACGGGCCGAAGTCGCGGAGCCCCTCCACCCTCGCGCGGATGGCGAAAGCGATGTTGCCGAACGGACCCTGGTCCCCGAACACTTCCCAGAAATTGAGTCCGTGGTAGCCGGGGGACGGCTGGTCGAACAGCGGGAACTTGCCGTTGCCCCAGTTGAAGTTGCCGGCGTCAACGATCACACCGCCGATGGACGTTCCGTGTCCGCCGATCCATTTTGTCGCCGATGAGACCACGATGTTGGCGCCGTGGTCGATGGGACGGGCAATGGCGCCGGCCGCACCGAAGGTGTTGTCCACGATCAGCGGGATCCCGTTCTTCCTGGCGACGGCCGCCAATCCTTCCAGGTCGGGGACGTTGGATTTGGGATTGCCGAGCGACTCCACATAGATCGCCTTGGTGTTGTCGTCGATTTTCGCGGCAAATGAGGCGGGATCATCATCCTCAACAAATTTCACATCAATGCCGAGGCGCGGGAAAGAGACCTTGAACTGATTGTAGGTCCCGCCGTAGAGATTGCTCGTGGAAACGATATTGTCCCCTTTCTGTGCGATGGTGATGATGGCCAGGAACTGCGCCGCTTGTCCGGACGAGGTGGCCACGGCGGCCACACCGCCCTCCAGCGCCGCGATGCGCTTCTCGAAGACATCGTTGGTGGGGTTCATGATGCGGGAGTAGATGTTCCCGAACTCCTTGAGTCCGAACAGTGCTGCGGCATGGTCCGAACTGTTGAAAACGTAGGATGTGGTCTGGTAGATAGGCACGGCCCTGGCATTGGTCGCCGGATCTTTCTCCTGTCCGGCGTGCAGCTGGAGCGTTTCAAACTTGTACTGTCGGTTGTCTGTTTCGTTGCTCATTTTGTGGTAGTGATTGGTTTTTGTTGTTGCGTAATTTGCTGATTGTCTTGCTGTTGGTTGTCTGGTTGTTTTACTGCAAAAAAAAAGCCTCTGCCGGGGCCGAATCCGGAAGAGGCTTTTATACATCAACATAAAAAACCGTCTTCCCTCATCTTTCCCTCGCATGCACGCAGCATGGCAAGAGCAGGATGTAGCACCTGACCTCCGGGGGTACCGGAGCGGTTGCTAAGGCTTCACAGGGCCTGATCCCTCCGCCTTTCTCGATAAGAGACTTTATTCTACCAGTTCAAAGAACAAAAAAGGCCCTTCTCGATATTCCGGAAAGGGCCTGTGACATTCTGTTATCTACGCATCATGACCCTTTACCTGCCGAAGCAAGGCATACAACACATGGCCATATAAGCGTTTTTCAAAATCATGTACGAAAACATTGTGTTTGTCAGTACCGTGCAACCGATGGCTGACACATTAAGACCAAGTTTACCAATTTCCCGGTCCCATGTCAACACTAAATGCAATAATATCCGCTTGTTGCATCAAAAAAACAGCGTGAACCCGCTTCTCGTTTTCAGAAAACCGCTTCCAGAGATCTTCACCTGTATCCGTAACTTTTGAGGAAGCTCTCCTTCTCGCGCCATTTTTCGCGCACCTTGACAAAGAGCTTCAGGTTGGCCTGCCTGCCGGTGAGCTGCTCGATCTCCTTGCGCGACCGTATTCCCAGCTCCTTCAGCTTGGCCCCTTTCTTGCCGATCATGATGCCTTTCTGCGAGCTGCGGCTCACGACGATCTCGGCGTCGATGTGGTCTATCGCCTCATCCTCCCGGTATTCCACCACGTTGACGGTGCACGAGTAGGGCACCTCCTTGTCGTAGAGCAGGAAAAGCTGCTCGCGGATCAGTTCGGAGACGAAGAACCGCATGGAGAGGTCGCTGGCCTGGTCTTTGGGATAGAAGGCCGGGCCCGGCGGCAGGCGGTCCCGGATCGTATCCACCAGTTCCCTGATCCCGTCGCCTTCCAGCGCGGACATGATCACGGCATCAGCGTAGCCGAACCGCTCCCGGCAGGTCGCCGCCACCTCTTCGGCGGCCGCGCGATCGGCCAGAAGATCGGCTTTGTTGACGGCCAGGATGACCGGAAGCTTCAGCTCGGCCAGCGTTTCCCAGACCACATCGTCGGGGTCGGGCACGCGGCGTCCATCCACCATGTGGACCAGCAGGTCGGCGTCGCTGCGCAGCCGCAGCACCTGGTCCATCATCTTCTCCTGCAGCAGATAGGCGGGCTGGATGATGCCGGGCGTATCCAGGAAGACGATCTGGCAGTGGTCGTCGGAATAGAAACCGGGGATGCGGTGGCGGGTGGTCTGCGCCTTGTGGGTGATGATGGAGAGTTTCTGGCCCAGCAGCTGGTTGAAGAGGGTCGATTTGCCGGCGTTGGGCCTGCCTATGATCCCGACGAATCCCGAGCGGTGGGTCTGTTCTGTTGTTTTCTCTTCCGGCATGGGTTGGATGTATTTTCGGGCGTCGGCGGTCACTCGGCAATGATGTCTGCCATGCGGCGCACGCTGTTCTCCAGGCCGCTGAACACCGCGTCGGCGATGAGCGCGTGGCCTATGCTGATGTCGGCCAGGTGGGGCACATGGTCCAGGAACGGCTGGATGTTGTCGAAATTGAGCCCGTGCCCGGCGTTCACCTTCATGCCCAGCTCATGGGCCTGGATGGCGGCGCTGCGCAGGCGGTCCAGTTCCACGCGGCGCCGGGCGTCGGTGTCGGCCGTAGCGTAAGTACCGGTGTGCAGCTCCACCGCCTCGGCCTCCAGTTCGGCGGCAATGGCGATGTCCGCCTCCTCCGGATCCACAAAAAGGCTGATGGCAATGCCGGCCTTCTTGAACTGCGGGAACACGCGCTTGCGGTAATCTTCGCGCACTTTTTTCATGTCCAGCCCGCCCTCGGTCGTCAGCTCCTCCCTGCTTTCGGGCACCAGGGTGACCAGGTCCGCTTTCGTGTCGATGCAGATCTTGATCATCTCGTCGGTGGCGGCCATCTCGAAATCAAACAGGCCTTTGACGACCCTCCGCAGACGGTGCACATCCTCGTCTCGGATATGGCGGCGGTCCTCACGCAGGTGGAAGACAATGCCGGAGGCACCGGCTTTTTCGGCCACAATGGCCGCATGGACCGGATCAGGGACCGTCTCGCCGCGGGCGTTCCTGAGCGTTGCTACATGGTCGATGTTTACCAGAAGTGATCTCATTTGCAGTCAAAATGGTGGTTAAACGGGGTGGATTTGTGTGGAAAGTACCCTTTTCGTGTTCAAAACCCTGTGTTTATACGGTCGCACGGAATGTCCATGAGCAGCAAAATCCAGTGCTTGCGTGCCCCGGGACATGCCCGGCCATGCACATTTCCGATAATATCTGTAATTTACAAACTTGTCCACTTAAGTGTTGTACGCATCCATGAAAGTAACAGAACATTACGACAAGGCAAAGGATCCGCTCATTTCCTTCGAGATCATCCCCCCGAAACGGGGCGGATCGGTATCCCGGGTATTCGAGACGCTGGACGGGCTGCGCAAGTACCGTCCCCCCTTCATCGACGTGACCTCCCACGCCGCCGAGGCCTACTACGAGGAGATGGCCGACGGTGCGGTCAAGCGCCGCATCCGCCGCAAGCGTCCGGGCACCATCGGACTCTGCGCCGCCATCAAGCACCGCTACAACGTGGACCCCGTCCCGCACCTCATCTGCAAGGGTTTCACCAAGGAGGAGACCGAGGACGCGCTCATCGAGCTCAACTATCTCGGCATCCAGAATGTGCTGGCCATCCGCGGCGACGACCATGGGTACGAAAAACCGGTGCAGAAAGACCGCAGCATCAACGAGTACGCCGTGGACCTGGTGCGGCAGATCCGACGCATGAGCAAAGGGGTCTACCTTGAGGAGCTGATCGACGCGCAGCCCACCGATTTCTGCATCGGCGTGGGCGGCTACCCCGAAAAGCACATCCAGGCACCCAACCTGGCGTTCGACATCGCGCGGCTGAAGGAGAAGGTGGATGCGGGTGCGGACTATATCGTCACCCAGATGTTCTTCGACAACGAATATTTTTTCCGCTTTGTGGAGTTGTGCCGCGATGCGGGCATCCTTGTGCCGATCGTGCCCGGACTCAAGATCCTCACCACGCCGCGCCATCTCACCATGCTGCCGCAGACCTTCCACCTTACCATTCCCGAGGCGCTCACGGCTGAGATTGGGACCAGCCCGGAACATGCACTTGATATCGGCGTGGAATGGGCCGTGAAGCAGTGCCGCGAGCTGCTCGACTACGGCGTGCCCGGCCTGCATTTCTACGTGATGGGGAATCCGGATCCCGCCATCCGGGTCATCGACCAGCTCGATGTCATCCCCGCGACATCGGCCTGAGCGCCGCGAATCCGGCCCCACCGCCATGTCTGAAGTAGTCCCCATCCGGCCCGTCAGTTCTCCATCCACCCGGACCGTGAACTCTTTACCAGCGCGGTCTGTTCGACCTTCGTCAGTGATGCCCGCCTGTCCCACGTCCAAACCGACTGTCAGCCCTTCGCCGGAGCAGCCCGTCAACCCTTCGTCAGCAATGCCCGGCGGTTCTTCACCCAAACCGACTGTCAGCCCTTCGACCACCCGGCCCGCCAACCCATGGCCTGTGCTTTGCCTTTTGCTGGCGGCCCTGCTGGCATCCGCCTGCGGTACCTCCCGTCAGGCCACCCCGCCCGCCGAAGCGCGCCTCATCGAAGAATTCCGCAAATGGGAGGGCACGCCTTACCGGCTGGGCGGCGGATCGCGGCGGGGCGTCGACTGCTCCTCCTTCGTCCAGATCGTCATGCGCGATGCCTACGGCATTTCCATTCCGGGCACCACCAGGGAACAGATGCAGGTCGGGCGCCGGGTGCCGCCCGGGACGGCCCGCCTGGGGGACCTGGTTTTCTTCCAGACCGGCCGCACCACCTACCATGTAGGCATCCTGATGAGGGACGATTTTTTTATGCACGCCTCCACCTCCCGCGGCGTGACCATCGACCGCCTGCGAGAGCCCTACTGGCAGCAGCGCATGATCCAGGTGCGCCGGGTCACGGAACGGTCCTGACCGCTCTGGCGATACATCACAGATCGTCTCTGATCGCCGCGCCAACTCATCACAGACCACTCCTGAGCACCGTGGCGATACGCCACAGACCGCTCCTGACCAAGTTGACGGCGCTTCACGGATCACTAATGAACGCTGCGCCCGCGCCTCCCATTCATCCGACGGGAGCTCCGCCGGACCAGCGAACTGCCCCGCAAAACGGCCCTCCGTTCAGCTCATCTCCAGGAACCGGTCCTTGATGCCCGGCTCGGGAATGCGGCACTCCTCCCTCTTTCCAAACCAGCGATACCGTCTGCGCGCGATAAAATTATACAGCGCGTCGCGCAGTTTTCGCGGGAAGAAGCGGCCGATCCGGAGCAGCCGTACCGGTCCCGTCAGGTGGGCGGCAACACGCAGTGCGGCATCGGACCTCAGGAAGGCCTTGCCGCCCTCGATCAGCACCACTGTGTCCATGGCGTCGGGATCAAGTCCTTGCACCTCCAGCAATTTTCTGCCCGCATCGGACTGCAGCGGAGCGAACATAATGCGCCCCTTTGGGTCCCGGTCGATCACGTAGTTCACCCAGCGGTTGCACAGGTTGCAAACGCCATCGAACAGCAGAACCGGTTTTTCATTGGATCGACTCATTTCAATAATCAAACCGGATTACGGACAAATAGCAAAAAAAACGTCTTTATTTCACCATTTATTGATATTTTCTAATTTGGAAGCTCTGTCTGGCAGCATTACTTTCAATTTTACACGTTATCACAGACCCCCGTCAGGTAATTACCCGGCATTTTACAAAAAAATTCCGATGATCGATATCCTTTGTGTAGAAAACGATCCCATTGCGGCCTATGTGCTCGAGAAGCAGATAGCCCGTCTTGGATATCGGCTGATCGGGAAAGCCGAAACGGGGGAAAAGGCTATTGAGCAGGCCATGGAGCTCAAGCCGGACCTGGTGATGATGGATATCCAGCTGGACGGTGAAATGAATGGCATCGAAACGGCGCAGTTCGTGACCGCCGACCTGAGCATACCCGTGGTCTTTATCACGGCGCTCCAGGACGCAGAAACCCGCCGCAAGGCCATGAAGCTCAATTCCACCGCCTACCTGACCAAACCTATCCAGCTTAAGGCATTGCGCCACGCTATCGAATCCATCTTTCCCAACGTCAAGATGAAGCGTATTTTGCTGGTGGAAGACGACTACATCATCTCCATGCTTCTTGAGAAGCAGATACGCCGGATGGGATACGACGTTGCCGGCAAGGTGGAGAGCGGGGAAAAAGCCCTGGCATTCATCCGCGAAGAGAGCCTGGACCTTATTTTGGTGGATATCGAGCTCAAGGGAGAAATTGACGGCATCGAGACCGTCAGGCGCATGCGTGAGTTTTCGAGTGTCCCGGTGGTCTACCTCACCGGCAATGCCAAGGAGAACACACGCAAACTGGCCGAGGAGACCGCACCGGAAGGTTTTCTGGTCAAACCGGTGGATATGGAAGTGCTCAAGCAGCAGATCCGCCAGATTGTCGAGAGGGATGTGGTTTCCTGACCGGGCCACGGCCTTGTCCGTCGCCGCCCTGTCCGTCGCCGCCCTGACGGTCACATGATCCCGTAGAGCATCCGGCCGGCCACTAAGATCAGCAGCACCGAGAATGCGATCTCCAGCGTGCGCAAACGTATGACGGTCAGCAGCCAGACCCCCCGCCTGGCCGCATAGAAGCTTCCAAGGATCAGTGGAATGGACAGTCCCAAATCCACAAACCCGATATGCAGCCCGGTGTAGCCGGCGGCGGCCGGTTGTAAGAGCGCCAGCTGCATCCACCCGGACAGGGTGATCATGACAATGGCAAGGGAGGAGATGCTCACCGTTTTACGGAACCCGAAAGAGAGAAAAATGGTCATGGCCGGCACCATGATGAGTCCGCCCCCGACCCCGGCCAGCGCCGCCAGCATACCCGATGAGAGTCCGAGCAGCACAAACTGGTACCATTGCATGGGGGCACCAGCGCCTTCCGTCTCCATATTCCGTGGTTTCCTGTTTCGGAGGAAGTGGTAGATGGAATAGACGAGGATGAACATGAAAAAGATGACGAACTCCCGTTCGCTGTACCAGGCTGAGGTGGCGATAAACCGTCCGATGACGGTGCCGGCGATGCCGAAAAGGCCGGTCAGCAGGCCCTCGCGGATGAACGAGTTCCCCATCTGGAAGTGCTTGAGGCTGCTGCTGGCGGCAGCCACGAAGTTGCAGAGCAGGCTGGTGCCGACGGTCCAGAGTACCGGATCTTGCACGCCCGCCGACTGGAACAGGAACAGCAGCACCGGGGCGAAGAGGATGCCGCCCCCCAGGCCGAACAGCCCGGCGATCAGCCCTCCGAGTACCCCAACAATGAGCAATATTATAAACACGGTGATCATAGGCACCGGAATATACCTGTAAGGCGATTGCCATGAAAATCTGTTTTAAATGGTTTGTATCTTTGGCGGGATACGACAAAATGCAACCGCAACTGCAACCGCAACTGCAACCGTAATTGCAGCTGCAAAGGCACCCTCAACCGGCCCACAGACCGCTTTTTCTGTTTTCACTGAAATTATGGCGCAGCCTGAATTTGCCCTGGCAAAACTGGAATTTGAAAAGATAAGGGAGGTCCTGTCGGGATACCTCTACACGCCGGCGGGCGGGGAGCTTCTGGAGGATCTGGCGCCGGCTTCGGGACGCGATGCGGTGAGGCGCCGGCTGGAGGAGGCGGCGGAAATGCGCCGGCTGCTGTCGTCTTCGATGGTGCCGCCGTTTCAGACGCTGCACGATGTCTCGGGGGCGCTCGGACGGGCGAAGGTGGAGCGGTTTGTGCTGGACGGACGGACCCTGGCGCACATCGGCATGTGGGCGTCGTCGGCGCGGCTGCTGCGCGGTTTCTTTGCGCAGCAGCGGGAGGAGGTGCCGCGGCTGTGGCGCATCGCGGGCGGACTGATCCCGGACAAGGAGCTGGAGCAGCAGATCGGCCGGGTGGTGGATGAGAAGGGGGAGGTGCGGCCGGACGCCAGTCCGGAGTTGTCGCGCATCAGCCGGAAGCTGGCCTCGCAGCGGCAGGCGGCGCGTACCATCCTGCAGCGCATCCTCAAGAAGAGCCGCGAGGCGGGCATGGCCGCCGAGGAAGAGGCCACGATCCGCAGCGGGCGGCTGGTGATACCGGTCCGGGCGGAGTACAAGCGCAAGATCAACGGGCTGATCCACGACACGTCGGCTACGGGACAGACGGTCTACATGGAGCCGGTCGAGGTCTTTGAGAAGAACAACGAGATCCGGGAGCTGGAATCGGCCTGGAACCGGGAGGTGGAGCGGCTGCTGCGCGAGCTCACCGGCGAAGTCGGGAAAAAAGCCGATATCCTCATCCAGAATGCCAGCCGCATCGGCGGGCTGGACCTGATCCACGCCTGCACCCGGCTCGGCATGCGCTGGGACGGCATCATCCCCGATGTCTCCGGCGACGGCTCCCTCATCCTCAAAGAGTGCCGAAACCCCCTCCTGCTCCTGAAACACCGGACCATGGCGGACGGTAAGCGGCTCGTGGTGCCGCTCAGCCTGGAGATGGAGGCCGGCGAGCTCGGCATCATCATCACCGGCCCCAACGCGGGCGGCAAATCGGTCACCCTCAAGACCTTCGGGCTGGCTGTGATCCTGGCGCAGTGCGGCATCCCGGTCCCCGCGCAGGAAGGCGCTTGCCTGCCGGTCATCACCGGACTTTTTGTGGATATGGGCGACGAGCAGTCGATCGAGCAGGACCTGAGCACTTTCTCATCGCGGCTCACCTGGATGAAGCAGGTCATGGAGAAGGCCGGGGACGGAAGCTGGGTGCTGATCGACGAGGCCGGCAGCGGCACCGATCCCGATGAGGGCACCGCCCTGGTCCAGTCGTTCCTGGAGATCCTCTCCCAACGAGGGGTGCGCAGCATCGTGACCACCCACCACGGCGCGCTCAAGGTCTTTGCGCATGAGACGCCGGGATGGACCAACGCATCCATGGAATTCGACCAGCAGACGCTCTCGCCCACCTACCGTTTCAAGAAGGGCATCCCCGGGAGCAGCTACGCCTTCGAGATCGCCGAGCGGCTGGAGCTGCCGGGCGAACTCACCCGCAGGGCGCGGGAGTGGGTGGGCACCAGCAAGAACCGGATGGAGTCGCTGATCATCAGCCTGGAACAGGAATCGCAGCGACTGCAGCAGGAAAAGACCGAGATCCGCCGGCAGCAACGCGACTGGCAATCGTCCCGCGATGAGCTGGACAAGCGGCTGGGACGCATCCGCGAGGAGCGCGACAGCATCCGCGCCAGGGCCGTCGCCGAGGCCGAGGCGCTGCTGCGCGACGCCAACCGCAAGATCGAGGAGGCCATCCGGGCCGCCGCCGAGCGCGACAAGGAGAAGCTGCGGGAGAAGCGGCAGGAAGTGGACCGGCTCAGCACGGAGGTGCAGGAAAAGCAGCAGCGCAAAAAGAAACGGTCAATGGCGCAGGCGAAGGCGAATGCACTGGCGAAGGAGCCGGGACGTCCGCCCGCGGTTGGCGATGCGGTGCGGCTGGTGGACAGCAACATGACCGGGGAACTGGTGGAGCTGAGCGGCCGGCAGGCGACGGTGGACGTCAACGGGCTGCGCATCAAGACGAAATCCGACAACCTGGTGCGGTCCGACAGCAAACCGGAAACCCGCCGCTCACCTGCCATCCGGATCAGCACATCAGCTAGCGGCGGCGGCTCCGCCAAACCTTTCCGGGGCTCCCTGGACGTGCGGGGCAAACGTGGGCCCGAGGCGGTACAGGAGGTAATGCATTATGTGGATGAGGGGCTGGCCCGGGGCATCCGGCAGCTGTCCATCATCCACGGAAAGGGGGATGGTATCCTGCGCAAGCTGGTGCACGAGCATCTGTCGTCGCGGCGGGACGTGAAGCATTTCGAGGCGGCCCCGATCGAGGAAGGCGGCGACGGCTGCACATACGTGCATTTGTGAATTGATTCTCAGAACATGTAGCCGATGTTCATGTAGAGGCGCATCATCTCATCAGAAAAGCCGGCATCGAACCGAAGGATGAAATCGGGCGTGAACAGGGCCAGGGCGACGCCCCCGCCGAAAGTGCGGTGATGGTCGCGCATGATATCGCTGAAACGGTCCTCGTCGGTGAATACCCGTCCGGCATCGTGGAAAGCCTGGATCCCGAACTTGAAATCCCAGTATGAATGCTCGTAGAGCCAGGTGCGCAGCTCGACGTTGTAGAAGAGGGCCGCATCCCCCCGAAAACGGTACAGGGGGTACCCGCGAAGCGTGCGTTCATCGCCGAGGTGGGGCATGTCCCAGTAGGGTACGGTGCCGAATGCATGCGAACCGGCCAGGCGCATGGCCAGCACGGGCCGGATCCACGGAAACGGGATGGTGAAAAACTGGCGGGCGTCGGCTTCAAAAAGGGCCATCGGATAGTCACTGAACAGGAACGGGGGTGCCCATTTCCCCCCGATTTCTAGCCGGTTGCCGCGTGTGGCTGCGAATTCGCTGTCGCGGTTCTCCCAGATGAGCCCCAGTCCGAAGCGGTTGGTCCACCCGCCTTCAATGCCAACGGGTCCATCAAAATTGATGAGGTTGTCCTGGTTTTCGACGGGCTGCTCATACCGGATGCCGGCCAGGCCGGTGAGGTCCAAAGTGGCCCGGCTGTTTTGGGGGCGGAAAAGGGTGTGCCTCCCCTGCCATGAGAAACCGAGCCGCATGACATCGTAGAAGTAGAAGCGATCGTCCCATAAATCCCTGCTGAATTCCGTACTGTTGCCAAGTCCGAAGAAGTTGTCGTAGGGATGGCGCTCGGCGTTGAATGTCCAGCGCGACCGCACCGGCCTGCCCAGCGTCTCGGTGTGCTCATACAGCACTCGCAGTTCCAGGTACGCCTTTGTGGAGGCCTGCAGGCGTATTTCGGTGAGTGAGCGGAATGGGCTGTACATGGGATGGTAGCGGAACCGGCTTATGGCCACGGCCCCCATCAGGCCGATATCCGAGGCAAAGGCGGCGGCCGGGACCACGGCGGTCACCACCGTGTCGCCGGGCACCCTCTCGGGAAGCTGCATGGTCTGGGCGGCGGCCGGACGATCCCCAACGGCCAGGCCCGCCAATAGCAGCACCAGCAGCGCACACAAAATGCGGATCGCCACAGGCAATCGCAGCAGGTGCGCCGCAGGCAATTGCAGCCGAATCGGAATCGGGATCGCCACGCGAATTGGCGGCGGGATCACCGCAGGCAATGGCAACGTGCCCGCCGCAGGGCTCGCAACAGAGGTCGGCATCGCCGCGACGGATACCCACCGGAACCAGTTATGTTTGGGATTATGCTTCACAAGCAGATCGAAATTGGGGATTTTTCAGTGATTTCCAAGCCGGTTTGACAGATACAAAGTTACGGCATGCCGGACAACTCACAAAATGACATCGCCGGAACGCATCGCTCCTGACAGAGTGCATTTACACCGTCATTTCCGGCATCTCATCAGCGTGGCAGCGTGCACCGCTTTGACGCCACTGGCTTCGCGACGGTCCAGCTTCCTGGCCTGCAGGCCTTTTCATTTTTTATTTAGATTAAATACAAATAATAGTTGACAACGAACTCAAGCCTCGCTAAATTTGACGCATAATAAATTGAATTTGCAAGACTAAGAAGCTAGAAAATATTTCAGCCAGGATCGTCTCAATCGGGAAAAATCCGAAAATATTACCCGATCAAAACCCGACATCCCGGCACAGTACCCATCCACCAGTGTTACGAAACCAATTAAACCACCTGTTATGTCTCTGCTTGCCACTATTCTGATCGCATCACTGCTTGCCGTGTCCACCGAAATGGAAACGGGTCCGGCCGGATCCCTTGAAGGAACCGTTCTGAACGATGAAAACAGCGCACTCTCGTACGCGCACGTCATCCTCCCCGACCTCAACAAAGGCACCATCACCCGCCGCGACGGCTCGTTCCTGATCGAAAACATTCCCGTCGGCGATCACCTGGTCCTCATCAGCCATGTGGGATACAAGACTTTTGAGGACCGGGTGGCCATCAGCCAGGACGAGCGTACCGGCCTGCGGGCAACCCTCCATGCCAGCAACGAGATGCCATCGGTCGAAATCGTCGGCCGCGCGCCGGGACGTCTGGCCAGGGTGCCGGGATCGGCGGCGGTGGTCACCGCTGAGCGCCTCGAGGAGACCGATCCGGTGAGTTCCACCGAGATCCTTCGGGAGATCCCCGGCATCAACGCCGTCAACCAGGATCCCGTCGGATTGCGGAGCAACATTGGCATTCGCGGGCTGGACCCCGACATGAGCCGCAACGTCCTGATGCTTGAGGATGGAATCCCGGTGGCCCTGGCTCCCTACGGCGAGCCTGAAATGTACTACACGCCATCCATTTCCCGCATGTCCGGGGTGGAGGTGATCAAAGGCAGCGGATCGATCATGTACGGTCCGCGGACCATAGGCGGAGTGATCAACTTCCTGACGGCGGATCCGCCGGCCGAACCCACCCTCGATGCGCATGTCACCGGTGGTGAGAACGGCTATCTGACCTCACGCATCGGGTACGGCAACACCGTAGGCAACTCCGGCTTCCAGGTCACCTACCTGCACCGCCGCGCCGACAACCTTGGTCCGCTCAACTTCCACCTTCACGACCTGAACGCCCGGTGGAAGCTGGTTCTTGGACGGCGTTCGGTGCTAGGGGCCAAAATGAGCATCTACGACGAACTTTCCAATGCCACCTACGTCGGCCTGTCCCAGCCGATGTTCGACAGCGGCCGGTACGATTTCACCCAACTGGCACCGGACGACGAGCTGGATATCCGGCGCTATTCGGCAAGTGTCGCCCACGACTATTTCTTCAGCGACCATGTGCACCTGCGCACCACGGCCTACGCCTACACCACCCGGCGCAACTGGTCTCGGCAGGATTTTGACAACACGCCGGTGGCCGGACGCAATTACCCCACCATCATCGGCAACCCCGACGAACCGTTCGGCGCCATATGGCTGCGGGAAGGCACAGGCAATCGCAACCGGGAGTTCGAAGTGGCCGGATTCGAACCGCGTATCAGCGCCCGTTTCCACATTGGTGAATACAGAAACGAGCTGGATGCCGGTTTCCGCTACCTCTACGAGCGCGCCTTCGAGCAGCGTGTCAACGGTATCATTGACAGCCCCACCACCGGGAACATCCGCGACGACGAGATCCGCACCGGGTACGCCACCAGCGCTTTCGTCCAGAACCGGTTCTATGCCACCCAGAACCTCACGGCCACGCCCGGCCTGCGCGTGGAGTACTTCCGCTACGAGCGCGACATCCTCCGGGTAAATTTTGAGGATGTGCAGCGATCATCCAGCGACAACGTGCTGGCGTTCATTCCGGGGCTCGGGATCAACTACCAAATCGGCCCCGAGTCGGCGCTTTTTGCCGGGGTGCACCGCGGTTTCAGTCCGCCCAGAGTCAAGGATGCGCTGACAGCGACCGGTGCCAGTGAGGAGCTGGACACCGAATGGAGCTGGAGTTACGAAGCCGGCTTCCGCCTGCGTCCGCTCCGCTTCCTGACATCCGAAATAACCGGCTACTACATGACATTCGAAAACCAGATCATTCCCGTTTCGGAATCTGCCGGGGGGCAGGGCATGCCAAACGCCACCGGCCTGACCAACGGCGGCGCCACGCAGCACCACGGTGTCGAGTTCCTGGTCCGGGTCCACCCGGATCTTCCCGGCAGGCACTTCAAGGCCAACTGGGAACTGGGCGGCACATGGAACCAGGCCCGTTTCAGCGAGGACCGGTTTGTGACATCTGGCGGACAGATCCTAAACGTCAGGGACAATGACCTCCCCTATGCGCCGGAATGGTCCGGCCACACCCGGCTCTCCCTATCCCACGCGTCGGGCCTCTCCGGTTTTCTGAAAGCGACCTACACCGGCGAACAGTACGGCGATGTGCTCAACCTCACCGAATCTACCGGCAACGGCCGCGACGGCATGCTGGACAGCTACACCGTTGTGGATGCGGGCATGCGCTACCGGCTGCCAGTCCGCTATGACGCCACCTTGTCCCTTTCGGTGAAAAACCTGACCGATGAGCGCTACATCGCATCGCGACGCCCGCAGGGCATCCGCGTAGGCCTGCCCAGGATGTTCACCTTCGGCCTTTCCGTGACCATATAGTCACGAGCCAATTGCGGATGCGCCGTTGCGGACGGCGGCGCAACCGATTCCCCTTTAAAAAAATCTGGCGAACTGTTAGATTGTACCTGGCGGATCAGGTAACCGCCAAAAGCCATTATTATTCCCCTCAAGCGCAGGTATTTATCATGAACACACAGTTCCCTCACTACGAGGCCAGGCCGGTCGTATCCATTCAGGACATGCTGCTCCAGTCGGCCAGGCAGTTCGGGAAACGGCGGGCCCTCACCGATCTTGGCAAGACCCCCATCCCTGAAGTCAGTTTCGACCAGCTGATGCATCACGTGCAGATTTTCGGCACCGTTCTGCACAAACTCGGACTCAAAGAGCGCACCCACATCGCCGTCATCGGCGAAAACCGCGTGCAATGGTGCATCGCCTACCTTGCCGCGGCCTGCTACAACTACGTGATCGTGCCGGTGGACCGCAATCTGAGCAAGACCGAAGTCCTCAACATCATCCATGAGTCCGACGCCGCCGCCATCGTCTTCTCCGCGGGCATGAGCGCGCACTTCGAGACCGCGCACAGCTCGCTGAAAAAGGTGAAGCACTACATCCACATGGACCTTGAAACCCGCGAGGGAGATTTCCTGTCGATGAAGGAGCTGATGGATGAGGTGGAGGCGCCCAAAATCCGCCCGATGCCGGACATCAACCCGGAGGAGCTGAGCGTGATCGTGTTCACATCCGGCTCGCTCGGCCGGGCCAAGGGGGTGATGCTCTCGCAGAAGAACATTGCCGCCAATCTGACGGGCATGGTGCAGATGATCCGGCTCAACCCGGAAGACCGGTTCCTTTCCGTGCTGCCGATCCACCACACCTATGAATGCACCTGCGGCTTTCTGTGTCCGCTCTACAAGGGCTCGTCGGTCTGGTTCGCGCGGTCGCTCAAGACCATTCCGGAGGACCTGAAGCGCAGCCAGGCCACCATCGTGCTTGGCGTGCCGCTGCTTTTCGAGAAGATGTACCGCAACATCCGCAAGGGGATTCGCGAGAAGACCGTCACGCGCCTGCTGGTGCCGCCGCTGATGGGAATCGGCAAGGCGCTGAAGGCGCTCGGGGCCAAAAATCCACAAAAAAAGCTCTTCGGAACGCTGCACGCGAAATTCGGCGGACACATCCGGCTGTTCATTGCCGGCGGTGCGGCCCCCGATCCGCAGATCGCCGCGGGCCTGCGGAGCCTCGGCTTCATGTTCCTGCAGGGCTACGGCCTCACCGAAACCTCGCCCATACTCACGGTCAACCGCATCGAGGCGTTCAAGGACGAGGCGGCCGGCCTCCCGCTGCCCGGCGTGCAGGTCAGGATCATGGAACCCGGGGAGGATGGGGTCGGCGAAGTGATCGCCAGGGGCGACAACGTCATGATCGGCTACTACAAGAACGAGCAGACCACCCGTGAGACCTTCACCGAGGACGGCTGGTACCGCACCGGCGACCTGGGGTTCATTGACGATGACGGGTTCCTGCACATCAGCGGTCGCAAGAAAAACGTGATCATCGCCGCCAACGGTAAAAACGTCTATCCGGAAGAGCTGGAGGACCTGATCAACCGCAGTCCGCTCGTCCTGGAATCAATGGTCTACGGCGAGGCGACCAACGGCTACACCGAGAAGATCGCCGTGCAGATTGTGGTGGATGGGGAAGCGCTCATCGCCCGGGCCGAATCCAAAAAGGTGGATATCACCAACGAGTGGGTACGGCGGGTGGTCCAGAAGGAGATCGACAAGGTGAACAAGCAGGTGCCGTCGTTCAAGCGCATCCAGAACGTAATCGTGCGCGAGAACGAGTTTGAAAAGACCACCACCAAGAAGATCAAACGGTACACGGTGAGCAAGGATCCCACGCCGGTGAGCATGGAAGAGCATTGAGCCGGTGCAGCCATGACTGCCAATGGACTGAGCGCTTCAATTTGCGATGACCGTAGTCTTTGCTAAAACATTAAATTGCGCTTCCCCTGGGTGATTAGAAATTACCAGTCCAGAGGGAACTCCAGCTCGGCATACCCGATATAAAAATTGCTGAAACCTCCGGTCTCGGCCATATACCAGATCCTGATGGATCCGTCTTCAATCAGTACTGCCGGGGCAATCAACCCCGACTCTTCCCATGATTCGGTTTTGTAGACCAACGGTTCCGGATAAACATCCCAAGGGCCAAAAGGCTCAGGGGAACGGGCCAACCCGATAGCCGACATATTCTGATCTGTATCGCTGGTAAAGAAAAGATAGAACACTCCGTCGGGCCCCTTAATAAGCTCAGACTCGCGCGGATTGTCCAGAGACCATGAGACATCTTCTTCTGAAATGAGCAGATCACCCTGCTTTTCCCAGGAAATACCATCCGAGGATGTGGCTCCGAAGAGACCATAACCGTACACGTCCAGTGACCATCCCGTATAAATCATATGGTAGCTTCCGTCGTGCCGGACAATGGTCGGACTGAAAATACCGTCGCTGTCGAAGGGCTCATCGGCATCGATGACAGGTTCATCCGATGTTCTTGCAAATTCAAGCCCGTCTGAAGATTCGGCCAATCCGATCCTTCCTCTGGAGACGATTACATTCACTCCATCGGCCCCCTCTTCATACCCCGTGTAATACATGCGAAACCGGTCTTCATGCCGCACTACAAACGCTGTTTCCAGCACCCGGTCCCACGAATCATTATCATTCATGAGCGCAACGCTTTCTCCAAATGTCAGTGGTGCCGCATGATCCCAGGTGATACCGTCGCTCGATTCGGCAACACTTATGACAACCTGAAGGTTTTCGGGATTGTCGCCGTCACCATCACCCGTAATAAGCAGCGATGTGTAGTACATAAGATACCTGTCACCCGCATTGATGATGGATGGATCACCGGCAAGCCAGTTGCCTTCCCAAACCGGGGAAGGATGCTTGGAAAAAAGTTCATCCGGCTCGGGGCCAAGCGAATTATCACTGCCACAACCGGCTGTCTTGATGGCGATTACGAGAATCAGTACGATTTTTGCAAATCTGTCCACGGGTTTTCCTTCTCGCTCTTATCGTAACGTATTGGAACGTATCGAATCTTATCAGAACAAAGAATCTTAACTGCTAAAAAGGTTTCTTTATTGTGAGCCGGATTGACGAATGGGGCGTGACAGGCAGATTCCTTTACTTTTCTCATCGCTCACATACAGATAGCGCTTGATCTTCTGCGTCGGCGTTTTCTCGAAGGGCTCGGTCTGCTCTATCACCTCGCTCAGGCGGGAAAAGGAGGCCACGTTGGCATTGGTCTCGTTTTTCAGCGTGACCATCAGCTGCTTTACAAATGCACGCACCTCCGTCTGTGAAAAACCGCGCGCACCGAGTTCTTCGTCCAGCTTTTCGTAATTCGGGTGCACGCGGGCCACCAGGCGGTTGTTCTGCTTGTAGACCAGCGACTCCAGCACATATTCGGAGCGTTGCAGCACCGACTCGATGCCCTCGGGATAGATATTTTCGCCGCTCGGACCCAGGATCATGTTCTTAAGTCGGCCGCGGATGTACAGGTAGCCGTCATTGTCGAACTCGCCCAGGTCGCCGGTCCGCAGCCATCCCTCCTCGTCGATGGTCTGCGCGGTCAGGTCAGGGTCGTTGTAATATCCCTTCATGATATTCGGTCCGCGCACCACGATCTCACCCACTTTTCCGTCACCATGGAGGGCTTTCCTGGTGGCCGCACTGCCGCCGTGCTCATCCCCGGTGCTGTCGTAGTCGATGCGCACTTCCACCCCCGGCACCGGCTTGCCCACCGAGTAGAGCCGCGTGTGCTTCTCGCTGCATCCCGCCACCAGCGGCGAGGTCTCGGTCAGGCCATACCCCAGCGCATAGGGAAAACCCGCCTCCTGCATGAACTGTTCCACTTCCGGGGCGATGGAGGCCCCGCCGATCGGGCACATCCGCAGCTCGCCGCCGAACGTCTTCAGCAGCTTTTTGCCCGCCTTGCGGTTGATCATCCGGCGCAGGGCCGGCACCTTGTACGCCGTGCGCAACGCCCATTTCTTCTGGATTTCCGGCTGGATACGCGCCTTGTACATCTTTTCAATGATCAGCGGCACCACGTTCATCACCGTCGGCCGCACCTGCTTCAGCGCCGGCAGCAGCACGGGCGCCGTCGGGGGCTTGTCCACATAATACACCGCCGCACCGATCAGCAGCGGCATCACCATGCCGATGGTGCACTCGTATACATGCGGCAGCGGCAGCACGGACAAAAGCCGCTCCCTCTGGTCCACTTCCACGATCTGGTCCAGCGCCAGCGCGTTGCTTACGATGTTCTTGTGGGTCAGCACCACCCCCTTGGAATGCCCGGTGGTGCCGGACGTGTAGATGATGGATGCGGGCGCGTCCTCGGGAACATCCGCCGCCACCAGCCCCACTTTCTGCAGCGCCATGTGCTTGATGCGCTTGAGTTCGCGGCTCCCCTCCGCGTAGAGGCGTCGCAGCCGGTCCTTGCCCCACTCCGGCGAGATCACCGACAGGTTGTCGATGAGGATGACCACGTTCAGCTTCTCCAGGTCGAACTCCTCCACCTTGTGGTACAGCCGCTCGGAGACGAACAGCGCCGACGCGCCGGAATGCCGAAGGATATGGTGGATTTCGGTTGGATGGAATTCATTGAGGATGGGCACGGCTATCGCCTTGAGCGAGACGATCCCGAAATAGGCCGCCCCCCAGTTCGGGCCGTTTTCGCTCAGGATAGCGACCCGGTCGCCCTCGTTGATGCCGTTTTCCTTGAGGAAGGATGCCACGCGCGACACTTTTTCGCCCAGCTGCTGGTACGTGGACACCTTGCCGCCGGCATACCCCAGCGCGGGGCGGTCGGGGAAGTGTGTGATGCTCCGGTGCAGCATGGCCGGCAGGGTCAGTTCCTTGAGCGGCGGCATTTCAATGCAGCCCGGCCTTTGGGGTGCGCCATGGGGCCTGTCAGCCCGGATGTTTTCGGAATTTGCGTTTTGTGTCATGGAGGGATGACTTCGTGAATATTTGCAGGTAATCATGCCGGCGGGCATGATCTTGGTTGCTCGATTTCCTAAATAATTACAGCAATCGCGGACATCTGAACGGTGCCGCGCAGATCTTTTTCCAATAATCGTCCCAAAATAATCAATTCCTGCCCTTTCCTGAAAGGGCAATCGGCCCGGCATCCAGACTGTCACCGGCCAGGATCACAAGTGTCCCCGGCCCGGCATTCTGCTGCCAGCTCCACGATGCCCTTCCATCCCCGCCGGATCAATGCCAAAAAACCGGGAACGCAACGCGCCTGCTCCGTGTCTCAATTATCAAAAAGGCGTACCTTCGACAGGTAACCCAAAACAAGCACCATGAACCGCACGGCAATTATCGGCGGCGGCATCAGCGGACTCACCCTGGCCCTGCTGCTCCGCGAAAAAGGACACGACGTTAGGCTGTTCGAGGCCTCGGACGAACCCGGCGGGGCCATCCGCACGACCCGCAGCCCGGACGGCTGGATGGCCGAATGGGGTCCCAACACCATCATCGAATCCTCCGGACGCATCAAACGGCTGGTGGCGATGCTGGACCTGGAGCAGCGCCGTCGCTACCCCGATTCCGCGGCAAACAAAAGATACATTGTCCGCGGCGGGAGGATGGTGCCCGTGCCCGACTCGCCGGCCGCGCTTCTGGGCACGCCCCTGCTCAGCGCATCGGCCAAACTGAGCATATTGCGCGAGCCGTTCCGCCGGCGATCACGAAACGACCACGACGAATCACTGGCCGATTTCGTACGGCGGCGCCTTGGTGAAGAATTTCTGAAATGGCCCATCGACGCATTGGTGGGCGGGATTTACGCCGGCAACCCTGAGCGGTTGTCGGTCCGGCACGCTTTTCCCCGTCTGGCGCTGCTTGAGGAGCAGCACGGATCGATGATCCTTGGCCAGCTCAAGGGCGGCATCCGGCGGCCCCCGGGCTCCGACGAGATCCCCCGCAACAAGGCGGAGATCTTCTCGTTCGACGACGGCCTGCAGGTGCTGCCCGAAACGATCAGCCGCCAACTGGGCGATGCCGTTTCGTTCGGCAGCGCGGTGGAACGCATCCACCAGGAACCCCCGGACGCAACCTCACCCACCCGTCAGGGCCGACGATGGCAGCTCCACCTGTCCGGGGAGCTGCAGCCGCAGGATTTCGACACGGTCGTCTACGCCGGCACATCGTTCGGGCTGTCCGGCATGGCCCTGCCGGAATCGCTGTCAGGGCTGCTGGCGCCGGTATGCGACATCCCGCATCCCCCCGTCACCTCCTTCACAATGGGCTTCCGGCGCAGCGACATCGCGCATCCGCTCGACGGGTTCGGCGTGCTTGTGCCCGGCATTGAGGGCTTTTCCATTCTGGGCACCCTGTTCACATCCACCCTCTTCCCGAACCGCGCCCCGGACGGACATGTGACGCTGACCACCTACCTGGGCGGGTCGCGGCAGCCGGAGATCGCGGGGATGGATGAGGAGAAGCAGGCGGCGCTGGTGCTCGCGGACCTGCGCAAACTGCTGGGGCTCAGCGGGGAGCCGCTGTACCGGCACCGCATCCACTGGCCGCGCGCCATCCCGCAGTACGAGACCGGATTCGGCCGCTTCCTTGAGCTTATGGACCGGGCCGAGCGCGAGCACCCCGGCTTTTATTTGGCCGGCAATTACCGCACCGGGATCTCGGTCGGCGACACCATCAACGCCGCATTCGACCTGGCGGAGCGCATCGCCGGGGAGCCTGGCACTGATCAGGCCGGGAAGCAAGGCGGTGCGCAGGTTGACAGCGGACAGGATGACGGCAAAAAATGAAACTTGCCGGCTGCGGCGCTGCGCCTTGACATCAAACGATAATCCACAAGAACCAGACTCATGACATACCATCGCATCAGCATACTGGGCTGCGGCTGGCTCGGGTTCCCGCTGGGGATCCGGCTGCTGGAGCGGGACCATTTTGTGCGGGGCAGCACCACCACCAAGGACAAGATCCCGCTGTTGGAGGAGGCCGGCATCGAGCCGTACTACCTGCAGCTCGATCCGCGCATCAGCGGCGACGATGTGACCTCTTTTTTCGATGTGGACACGGTGGTGCTCAACATCCCGCCACCCCGCGTGCCGGACCGCGTCACGTTCATGCAGCAGCAGGCCGGGGAGCTGGTGTCGTACATCAACGCCTCACCGGTGCAGCGCCTGGTGATGGTCAGCTCCACCGGGGTCTACGCCGCGCGGGGTCAGGACGCCGACGAGACGGACCCGCATCCACCCGAAACCGAAAACGGCCGGGGGCTGGCGGCCATGGAGAACATGCTCTTGGAGGGGCTGCGGGCGTCGGTGGCCGTGGTGCGCATGGCGGGGCTGTTCGGGCCGGAACGGAATCCCGGGCGGTTCCTGGCGGGCAAGACGGCGAGCGGCAACGGAGAGGAGCCGGTCAACATGATCCATCTGGAGGATGCGGTCGGCGTGGTAACAGCGCTTGTCGAGAAGCCGGAGGTGCGAGGCGTTTTCAACGCGTGCGCACGTGAGCACCCGACAAGGGCGGAGTATTACGGCATGGCGTCGCGCCAGACCGGGCTTGAGCCGCCGGTGTTCACGGACAAGGAGCCCCGGCCGTGGAAGCGGATCGTAAGCGAGAAGATCCGCGAGGCGACCGGCTACCGGTTTGTGTACGACGATCTGTTCGAGGGGATGAAGGATCTGTGAGCGGGCGGCGGATCAAGCCTTGAGTTGAAGCCGCAACGATGGTCATCGGCGGATGATATCATGGAGTGACGTCTCGGCGGCGATAATCGGCGGATGATATCATGGAGTGACGTCTCGGCGGCGGCGAGCGGCGGATTCCCGGCGGATCAGCTTCCAGCCGATCCAGATGGTGACGGTGAGCGCCAGCGCGGTGACGTAGAACGGCAGGTAGACCGCTACGCCGAAAAGGAAACCGCCCCATGTGGGACCAATGGCGCGACCCAGGCCGGAAAGCCCCTGCGCCAGCCCCATCATGGAGCCGTAACTGTCCGGTCCGGCCTCTTTGGAGACAAGGCTGTTGATCGTGGGCAGGTTGAGGCTGTGTCCGAGCGCCATGATACCAAGGAAGACGGTGAGCATGGGTACCGTCTGTGAGAGGGCGATGGCGCCGAGCCCGAGCGTCATCAGGATGTTGCCGGTGAGGAACAGCCCGGTCTCGGGGAACCAGCGGCTGAGCGGACGGATCAGGCCGCCCTGCACGATCACGGCGATCAGGCCGATGTAGAAAAACTGGATGCCGACCTGTTCGGGGGTCATGTCGAGCATCGATTCGGCGAAAAGCGGGAAGGCGCTGTAGAGCGAAGCCTGCCCGAACGAGAGCAGGAACAGCGCGCCGAGCAGCAGCATCAGCGACCCGCCGCCGGCCTTCTGCTGGGCGGAGAGATTGCGCCAGAATGCCGGCATGAAGACGCTGGGACGGACGGAGCGGCGATGCGGGACGCGAGCCGATGCAGCCGGGTTGTCCGAGCCCGGGCCGTCTTGCGAAGCGCGGGCCCCATCCTCCCGCGAAACCGTCTCCGGAAGAAAAAACAACACCATCAGGAAGCTGCAAAGCGACAGGAACGCGGCAAAAAAGCCGGGCAACCCGAATCGGTGCGCGCCCATCCAGTCGGCAAGTCCGGTGAAACCGGTGGCGGCCATCCACTCCTGGAAACCCGGGTGGATGAGGCCCGAGGCGAGCGCCGGACCGAGCACAAACCCGATGCCGAAGGCCGCGCCGATGAGCCCCATGCCCTTGGCGCGGTCCTCGTCGGTGGTCACGTCAGCGATGTAGGCCTGCGCCGTGGCGATGTTGCCGCCCATGACGCCCGCCACCAGCCGCGAGAGGAAGAGGACGGCCAGCGACCCGGCCAGGCCGAAAATGATGTAGGCGACCACGGCTCCTGCGGTGCTCAGGAGCATGACGGGACGGCGGCCGAGGCGGTCCGACAGACTCCCCCAAATCGGGGAGAAGACCAGCTGCGCCACCGAATAGATGCTGTAGAGCAGCCCGATCACCACCGGCGTGGCCGCAAACTCCCGCGCGTAGAACGGCAGCAGCGGCAGCACCAGGCCGAAACCGATCAGGTCGATCAGTACGACCAGGAAAACGGTGGCAAGCGAGCCTTTTTTCAACGGGCCGACCTGCTTTTGTTCATCTTGTCAAGCACGCGGTCGGCGGCGGCAACGGTGTCGGCGATCACCTGATCGTCATGTGCATGGGAGACGAACCAGGCCTCATAGGCCGACGGCGGCAGGTAGACGCCCTCTTCCAGCATGCCATGGAAGAAGCGGGCGAAGAATTCCGTGTCGGTGCGGCTTACGTCATCGAAACTGTGCACCGGTCCTTCGCAGAAGAAGAAGCCGAGCATGGAGCCGGTGCGGTTGCGGGCAACGGTGACGCCGTGTCGCTCGAAAACCTCCGCCATGCCCTCTTCCAGTGCGGCCGAGCGTTTTTCAAGATCGCCGTAGATCTCGGGATGCTCATCCAGCTCGGTGAGCAGGGCCAGTCCGGCGCTCATGGCCACGGGGTTGCCCGAGAGCGTGCCGGCCTGGTATACGGGTCCGTCCGGGGCCACCACACCCATCACTTCCGCGCTCCCTCCAAAGGCGCCGACCGGCATGCCGGCCCCGATCACCTTTCCGTAGGCCATAAGGTCGGGCTGTACGCCGTAGCGCTCCACGGCCCCGCCGCGCGCTATCCGGAACCCGGTCATCACCTCGTCGAAAATCAGCAGCGCACCGTGCTCGTCGCACAGCTTTCGCAGCCCGGGGAGAAATCCGTCCTTCGGCGGCACGCACCCCATGTTGCCGGCCACCGGCTCGGTGATCACGGCCGCCACATCGCCCTTGTTTTCCTGCAACAGCCTCTCAACGCTCTCCAAATCGTTAAAATCGGCGGTGAGAGTGTCTTTGGCCGTGCCGGCGGTCACACCAGGACTGCTCGGATGCCCCAAAGTCAGCGCCCCGCTGCCCGCCTTGATCAGGAAAGAGTCGCCATGCCCATGGTAGCACCCTTCGAATTTGATGATCTTGTCGCGACCGGTGTAACCACGGGCCACACGGATGACGCTCATGCACGCTTCGGTGCCGGAATTGGTCATGCGGACCTTATCCAGCCCCGGCACCATCCCGCACACCCGCTCGGCCATTTGTATCTCGAGCTGTGTGGGCGTCCCGAACGAAGTGGAAGCCGTGGCCGCTTTCCGGACCGCATCCACCACGGCGGGATAGGCATGCCCCAGGATCATGGGTCCCCATGAGCCGATGTAGTCGATCAGCTTGTTGCCGTCCTCATCGAACAGATAGGCGCCCTCGGCGCGCGTCATGAACAGCGGAGTGCCGCCAACGGCCTTGAACGCCCTTGCAGGCGAATTCACGCCGCCCGGGATGTGCTTTTTTGCGCGATCAAACAGATTCTGGCTTCGGGGATATGTCATAACTGTGGTTTTGTGCTTGTTTCCATCCTTGCCGTTCAACCTTTTTCAGGTTTATTTTCCTGCTTCGGAATTAACTTGCAGGTGGCTAATGTTCGTATATTCAAAAGGTCTCCGGAGCATCAAGGATACGAAAAATCCGGCAGAGTTTGGAGCGTCGGCCCGGTTGTTCCTGCAGTCCGTTTTTCCCGGCAAGTCACACTGGATCTCCCGCGGCTCTTATCGCCCGACTCAAATGCCTGGTGTTCTTGTGGATGTGGACCCGGGACCAATTTGTCATTTCGAACCCTATACAGTTACAGTCATGAAATGTCCATGACCGGGCATCTCCCGGTCACACAGGAGTATGATTAAAACGTCATGGACATTCTATGTGACCTTATAAATCCAACATTTTAAACACATGAAATGTCCATGACCGGGCATCTCCCGGTCACACAGGAGTATGATTAAAACGTCATGGACATTCTATCTGACTATATAAATCCAAAATTTTAAACAGATGAAACGATTTCAGCCGATACTCTTTCTGCTCGCCATTATCGCACCGCTCTTCCTGGCCTCCTGCGCCGGTGAGGAGCCCGCATCCACCGAACAAGTTTACGAGGTAAAGGGCCGCTACCTGAGCACCGACATGCGCGGCGAGTCTGTTTCTGTCATCCATGAGACCATCCCCGACGTGATGAACGCCATGAGGATGAGCCTGCGCATCGATGACCCGGATGTGGCGCAGGGACTGCAGACAGGCGATGTGATCCGGTTCGATATGGTGCGCACCGAGGCGGGATGGTATGCCCGCAACATCGAAGTGCTGCCGCCTGATACGGAACTGGAGCTTCCGGAGAACCTGCGTGAGGTGGGGCTTCCCTAATGCTCACTGCTGTAAAAACCGCATCAGAAGCCAAATTCTGACATTTTTTTCAATCGACTGCCGGCAAACGGTGATAAACACGGCCACTCTGCGGAAAGACAACGACAGAAAGCGCCCTGTGGGTGCCCTTATATCAATAATTTATATCACATTCTTAGGTGCAGCTATATAGTCTTCCAACCAGTAAGCGAGGTAATAAGGCAGGTTGAGGAGTTTGTAGGGCTTTCCACCGGGGGTCTTGTGTTGCTCATATGTAAACGGCCCTGCATAAAGTCTGACGGCAAAATCACAATCTGTTCGATCGATATACTGATGAAGCGACCGTAATCTTCCTGCTGGACCGGATTTGATTTCTACCGGAACCGGACATTGTCCCATATCGAGCAATAAATCGACTTCTGCCTGCGACTGTGTTTTTTGCCGAACCCAGAACACGGGTTTCGCAAATGTGGTCGTATTTTTTGATAGAAGCTCCTGGGTAACGATATGAGGTACCAGGGCGCCCTTCCATGAATCACTCAGATCATCCAGCATACTCACTTTGGCCTGCAACCCGAGGGCGTGGATCAACAAACCGGTATCAAGCCATTGTATACGTGGCGCTTTCTTCAAGTCTGGTACGAGGGGTGGAAGATTTTGCGTCGTAGGGTAGATCAGTTGACAAATTCCAGCCTGCTGCAAGCGTCTGAAAGCACTGGATACATCAATGGACCGAAATCCGGAGTTGCCGAAATTGTGAAAAGTCACCCGCCGGTCTGCGAACAATGGAGCAGACACGATGAGATGTTGCAAAATATCATGCTCTTTTCTTGTGGATGCATATTTAACGATATCCTCTCGATATGCCGTGTTTATTTCATCGTAGATGTCTGAGAGTCCAGCCGGGGATCCGATCTGAAGGAACTCGCTTGTCACCTCCGGCATGCCTCCGATCATTGTGTATTCATTGAATAGCCGTAGAGCCAGGGGATGAAGGTGGTTTTCAAACGGTGGTGTACGCAACCTGTCCAGCAGTTCGTCATTGCCTGTGGCTCGCAGGAATTCACTGAAATTTACGGGAGAGAGGTAAAGATAACTGACCCTTCCAACCGGAAAACCTTTTATGCCACTCAATGCGAATTCAAGAAGGGAGCCGGCGGCAACGACATTTAATTCGGGGAGCTCTTCGAAAAAATATCTCAACAGCTCAATTGCACGCTCCGACTCCTGGATTTCATCGATGAACAAGAGAGTTTCACTCAGATTGTACGTGAGCTTGTTAGCAATCAAAAGTGCATCGATGATTTTTTTTACATCATGGAGCTCAAAGAATTCCCGGTCGGACTTCTTTTCAAGATTCAGGTGGATGAACTGGCTGAAATCAGCTGAAAAATCCTTGACCAGCGTGGTTTTGCCCACTTGTCTGGCGCCACGAATGATCAGGGGCTTCCTTCTGCTTGAATTTCGCCATTTCCGCAGAGATACGAGATGATTTCGTTGGAAAATTCGCATTTTTCTGTTGCCGGCAGAGTGATGGACAAGGTTTTGGCATCTATAATTTTTAACAAATACAAGGGTAATATTTGTAATAAATTTGTGTAAAGCAAGGGTATTTTATACGAATTTTGTGGCTATGACAAAGGATATTTGCAGTTATTCCACAAGAAAACGCCTAAATAGCAGAGGTATCCCGGGTTCAGGATGTTTTTTCGGCTACAACCCAAAAAAAAACGGGCTCCCTTTTGGGGGGAGCCCGTTATCACATAAGTTGTGAAACCGTCAAACGGCTATTTCAATGCGGTGTTCGGCACGTGCCAGGCACGGCCCCGCGCTGATATCAGTAACGGTTGCGGGAACCGCCGCGGCGCTGACCGCCGAAGCCGTTGTTGTCGCTCTTGGGACGAGCCTTGTTTACCACAAGGGCACGGTCCATGAAATCGGCTTCATTCAATTCCTGAATGGCTTCGTCCGCTTGCGCGTCGTCGTCCATTTCAACAAAACCGAACCCGCGGGAACGGCCTGTTTCACGATCTGTAATGATCTTGGCGGAGGTTACCTCGCCAAATTCCGAGAAAAGTTCGAGAAGTTGGTCTTCGCTTGTCTTGAAGCTGAGATTGCCAACATAAATCGTCGTCATATTCATCAAATTTTTTTTATGGGTTATGTAACTTGGCAATCAAATCGGAACAAATCTCGTGAACTATCTCAAGGAAAATCAACAATATCTATTCAACGGTTAATAGCCAATTAATACAAGCTACGGATTAATCCCGTCATCTCTAAATTTATTTTTTCTCCAGTTTGTGCCTGAAAAACAGTGAAATTAACCTGTTTGAGGCGGATATGTACAAAACCCGAAGCCCGTATCAGTCCCGGACCAACCTGGCAAACGGCAATATCTCGCGGCGGGTCGACATCTGCGGGTCGGCATCAGCCACCTTCCATCGCCCGGTTTATCCGCCGTTGAGCAGTGAAACCGCCTTTTCCGCCCAGTAAGTGGCAATCAGATCCGCGCCCGCGCGCTTGCAGGCCAGCAAACTCTCCAGCATGGCCGCCTCCTCATCCAGCCACCCCATCTGCGCCGCCGCCTTGATCATGGCGTACTCGCCGCTCACGTTGTACACGGCAACCGGCACGTGCACCGCCTCGCGGACCGCCCGCACCACATCCAGATACGGCAGCCCCGGTTTCACCATCACGATGTCCGCCCCCTCGGCCTCATCCATCCGCGCCTCCCGCACCGCCTCGCGCACATTGGCGGGATCCATCTGGTAGGTCTTCTTGTCGCCAAACCCCGGAGCAGAATCCAGCGCATCACGGAACGGCCCGTAAAAACCGGATGCGTACTTGGCACTGTACGCCAGGATCCCCGTATTCGGAAACCCCGACGCCTCCAGTGCCCGCCGGATCTCCCCGATACGCCCGTCCATCATGTCCGACGGCGCCACATAATCGGCCCCCGCACGCGCGTGGCTCACCGCCATGCGCGCCAGAACATCCACCGACTCGTCATTAACGATCTCCCCGTCGCGCACAATGCCGTCGTGCCCGTAGCTCGAATACGGATCCAGCGCCACGTCGGTCATCACCGTCAGCCCCGGCACCGCATCCTTGATGCGCTTGACCGCCAGCTGCATCAGCCCGTCCGGGTTCAGCGCCTCGCTGCCTTCGTTGTCCTTTTTCTCCTCCGGCACCATGGCAAACAGCAGCACGGCCTGGATACCCATTTCGTGCCATTTGGCCGCCTTGCGCACGGCCAGGTCCAGCGAAAGCCGGTGGTAGTCGGGCATCGACCGGATCGGGTCCTGCACCCCCTTGCCCCCCGCCAGGAACAGCGGTGCAATGAAATCGGATGGATGCAGCCGGTGCTCGGCCAGCATCTCCCGCCTGGATGAATCGTAGCGGTTGCGCCGCCCGCGCGCCAGCGGGTACCCTGATGGAAGCTCGGAATCTGTTCGCGTCATGGTGGATACGGTTGTGTTTTTTTCAGATGGTGGTGCCAATCCCAAAGGTACGATTTTGTGCGGAATTCCGCCCGTTTCACACCCAATCGCGCGGGCTCCGAAGCACATCCACCAGCTCCGCCTCACGCGAGCCCGGCTTCGGCGCAACGTTGTAATCCCACCGCACCCTCGGCGGCAGGCTCATCAGGATCGACTCGATGCGCCCGCCCGTCTTGAGTCCGAACAGCGTCCCGCGGTCGTGGATCAGGTTGAACTCAACATAGCGCCCGCGCCGCAGCTCCTGGAAATAGCGCTCCTCATCCCCCCACGGCTCATCGCGACGCCGCTCGACGATCGGCAGATACGACGACAAAAACGCATCGCCGCACGCCGTGGCCATATCGTGCCAGAACGCCAGGTTCTGCTCATCCCCGGCCCGCAGATAGTCAAAGAAAATACCGCCCACCCCGCGCGCCTCACCCCGGTGCGCATTGTGGAAATAGCGGTCGCACGCCGTCTTGAACTGCGGATACAGCTCCGGATGGAACCGGTCGCACACCGTCTTGTACACCTGATGGAAGTGCCGCGCATCCTCCTCAAACAGATAGTAGGGCGTCAGGTCCGCCCCGCCGCCGAACCACGCATCCACCGGATCCCCATCCTCCCGCTCGTACAGCTCAAAAAAGCGGAAATTGGCATGCATCGTCGGCACCATCGGGCTGTGCGGATGCATCACCAGCGAGATCCCGCACGCGTAAAACCACCCCTGCGAGACCCCGAAACGCTTGCGGATCAGCTCCGGCAGCTCGCCGTGCACCGTGGACACGTTCACCCCGCCCTTCTCGAACACCCCACCATTTTCGATCACCCGCGACCGGCCGCCGCCACCGCCCTCGCGCTCCCACACATCCTCCCGGAACTTGCCGCCGTCCGCCTCCTCAAACGCCTTGCAGATGCGGTCCTGCGCGTCGTGGATCCACTTTGTGAACGATTGCTTGATACTCATGGGCGGCATGGTTTTGTTTCGGGTGGATGCGGTTCGCGGCGGTGCAACGGTTGCCACGATCCGGCCTGGTTGTTCCAATCACATCTGCCGGCTTTCCGGATTCCGGGACGGCCGGTTCCGCAACTCCGGTTATCTGGCCGGGCGGCTCACCTCATTTGCTCCAGCCCCTGACCTCATCCACAAAAGCCCTGGCGTGGGCCACCGGGACGTTGGGCAGAATGCCGTGGCCGAGGTTCACAATATAGCGATCTTTGCCGAAGCGGTCGATCATCTGCCTGACCTGCTGGCGGATGGCCCCCACCGGCGCGAGCAGTTTGCTCGGATCGAAGTTGCCCTGCAGGGTGATGTCCAGCCCGGCCGCCTGTCGCGCATACTCCGGGGTGACGGTCCAGTCCAGCGACAGCGCCGCGGCGCGCGTGCGCCACGACAGCAGCTCCAGTGCGTACCACGCCCCCTTGGCGAACAGCACCACCGGGGCCCCGCGCACCTCCTCGGTGATGCGCTGCAGGTACGGCAGGCAGAAACTACTGAAGTCTTCAGGTCCGAGCAGCCCGGCCCAGCTGTCGAAGACCTGCACGGCGTGCACACCGGCCTCGATCTGCGCGTTCAGGTAGTCGATGATCACGTCGGTGAGCAGTTTCAGCACGTGCTTTGCCGCCTCGGGATGCTGATAGCAGAACGCCTTGGCCGTGGAGAAATCCTTCGACCCGCGTCCCTCCACCATGTAGCACAAAAGGGTCCAGGGAGCGCCCGAAAAGCCGATCAGCGGCACCCGGTTGTCGAGCCGCTCGCTGGTGGCGCGGATCCCGTCCATCACATACCCGAGCGCCTGCGACGCGTCGACCGGACGCATCGCCATGGCCTGCTGCGGCGTGCGGATGGGGTTGTCCAGCACCGGGCCCACACCCGATTTCATCTCCACGGGCTGTCCGAGCGCGCGCGGCACCACCAGGATGTCGGAAAAAAGGATGGCGGCGTCGGGACCGATCTCGTCGATCGGAAGGCAGGTGATCTCGGCCACCAGCTCCGGCGTTTCGCACCGCGTGAAAAAGTCGTATTTCTCCTGCAGGCGCAGGTACGACGGCAGATAGCGCCCGGCCTGGCGCATCATCCACACCGGCGGACGCGGCACCGGGTCACCGGCAAGGGCCTTGAGGTAAAGGTCATTTTTCAGCATATCAGCGGGTTTTCCAAGGTAATGCGTGTAGTTTCAAATTGGTCCGGAGACAAGTTCATCTGGGCCGCAGGCAGGTTTATCTGGTCCGGAGCACTCGTTCTCACAGGTGCACAGCGGCAAGTTATACAAGTTTGAGCATCTCCTCAAAAGAGGGGGTGGATGCGGTGAGTGGTTCCAGCCCGGTCTGCTCCCGGATGGCACCCGCCGTGGTCTGCCCGATGGCCACGGCCTTCCATGACCCCTCCGGCTCGCTCTCCAGGCGCTCGCCGTAGATGCGCAGGAATTCGGCGGCACCGTCCGGACTGAAAAAAAGCAGCGCGTCGAAGGCGGTCAGGAGCGGTTTGGGGTCGGGCACCGGCCCGCGCTCGTAGACCTCCGCTTCGATCAGTGAAATGCCGCGTTTCATGCACACTTCCGCCAGCTCGGGACGCCGTTCTACCGCACAAAAGTGTACCGCGCTGCGCACGCCATCCGCGGCCAGCTCCTCACCGAGCGATTTTCCGTCACCGCCCCGGGCTGCCCGTATGTCGGAATCCCCGAAAAAACGCCGGACCGCCTGGGCCGTCGCCTCGCCCACGGCATAGACACGCGGGATGGGTGTCGGCTCCGTTTTGCCCAGGATCTCGTCCCGAAGCCGCTGCTTTTTCTGCTGCTCATTCCAGACACGCCACCATCCCTCCACACCGCGCCGGCTGGTAAACACCCATGCTTGCGGCGCCTCGGCCATGATCGTGGCCGTCAGATGCGGCGGCGGGGTGATCCATCGGTACTGCCAGACGGGATAATCCATCAGCCGGACCCCATGCCGGCGGGCCAGCGCCACTTCCCCGGATGTGACCGTTCGGGTGGAAATGGCAAGGCGTTCCCGGGATGATGGCTCTTCAATGCCTGGCTTGTCGCCCGGTTTTTCGCCCGGCTTGTCTGCGCCCCTTTTTTCCGTTACGCCGTCGGAAGGTTCCCGCTTCCCGCCCCCGCGAAGATCGCGGATGAGCGCATCGGCCCCGCGACGCAGCGCCTCATCGGCCGCAAACCTGCCAAGATCGCCTGCCTGGTCCCGTGGCGCCGCAACATCAAACGAAAGGAAACCGGTACCGTCGGGGTACACCGTGGCGACCTGAAGCCGGACCTGTCCCCCGTCAACCGTGGCCAGCGCCCCCACCGGTGCGCTGCAACCGCCTTCCAGGGCGTGGAGCACGTCACGCTCGATGGTCGTGCACAGCGCACATTCCCTGTCATGCACACATGCCAGCGCCTCCCGCAGTCGCTCGTCGCCCTCGCGGATCATCACGGCCATGGCCCCCTGCGCCGGAGCGGGCAGCATCCAGCCGAGCCGGGTGGATATGACCTCGTGCAGGCCAAGCCGGACCAACCCGGCGGCGGCGAATATGGCCCCGTCCCAGTCGCTTTCGGCAAGCTTGCGCAGACGGGTCTGCACGTTGCCGCGGATGTCGACCATCCGGTGCCGCGGATACCGGGCAAGCCACTGTCCGATCCGCCGGTTGCTGCTGCTGGCAATCACGGCCTCATACCGGGGGTCGCCCAGCCAGGCCATGACTTCGTCAGGGTTCGCCGGCGACCCGCCGCCTGTCGATCCGGCTGCCGATCCACCCGCTGGTCCGCCTGCTTGTGGTGCCTCATCCGGAGAAACCGCGGCCCCCGCAAGGTATGCCCTTGCGGCCCTGCGCGTCACAAGCACGTCGGCCGTATCCTCCCGTTCACTGACGGCCCCGACAGCCAGCCCGATGGGCAGGCGGGTTGGGATATCCTTGAGCGAATGCACGGCCAGGTCGATCTCCCCGGCAAGCAGGGCATCGTCGAGCGCCTTGGTGAACACCCCCTTGCCGCCCATGAGCGGCAGCGGCGTGTCAAGCACACGGTCGCCTTCGGTCTTGATGAAGCGGAGTTCGGACAGGTGGCCGGCGCGCTTCAGGCGCTCCTGCACAAACCGGGCCTGCCAGGTTGCCAGAATGCTGTCACGCGTACCGATTCGGAGCGGTTTTCCGGTCACGGCAATCCTCCGGTGAGGTTGCAGAAAGGTTTGGTGGATGGGTTGTCAGATCCTCCGGCGTGCCTCATCGCTCGACATCCGGCTCCGATTCCAGCTTGAACATGGACTGCACCAGCCGCGTGACCTCTTCAGGCGCTTCGTGGTTTTCCTTGAGATGGTCAATGGAGTGCGCCATGATCTTGTTGACGATGCGGCGCGTCAGATGGTCCACATCCTCCAGAGATGAATCGGGTATTTTGGAGCGGAATTTCTCGATTTCGCGACTGCGGATGTCGTGCAGTTTATCGTTGAGCGCGCGAATGGTCGGCACCACCTTCTGCTCGGAAAGCCATGTCTTGAAGTTGCCGATTTCCTGATCGATGATGGCTTCCACCTTGGGGATGTTGCGCTCGCGGCGACGGTAGGCCTCGTCGGTGGTGTCGTTGAGCTGGTCCATGTTGACCAGTTCCACATTGGGATGCCCTTCAAGGGCGGGATCGATGTTCCGGGGCACCGAAAGGTCGAGCATCACCACTTTGCGTCCGGTCGCCTCCAGTTCTGCAAGCTGTTCGCGACGGATGACGGGACGGTCGGCGCCGGTGGCCACGATGACCAGGTCGGCGCGGGCCAGTTCCGCAGTGAGCTCGTCGAGCCCGGCCACAGGCAGCTGGAAACGCTCGCCCAGGTTCTCGGCGCGCTGGCGGTTGCGGTTGAGCAGCACCACATTGCGCGCGCCCATGGAAATGAGGTTTTTGCAGGTGATCTTGCCGATTTTGCCGGTCCCCACCAGCAGGATGTTCTTCTCGCGGAAGGAAGACAGGCGCTTGCGGGCGAACTGCACGGCGGCGTAGGCCGTGGTGGCGGCGCCGCTGGCAAGGTCGGTTTCGGTGCGGGAGCGTTTGTGCGTGCGAAGGACAAATTGCATGAGACGGTGCATGATGGCATCCACCATTCCCAGCGAACACGCGTACTCGTAGGCCTCCTTGACCTGCTTGACGATCTGGAGATCGCCAAGGATCTGCGCATCAAGGCCCACTGCCACACGCAGCAGATGGCGCACGGCCTCATCGCCTTCGTAGACAAACCCGAACTCGTCGAACTGCTCCCTGATGCCGCCGGTGTGCTTCACCAGCAGCTCAATGAGAATGCCCGGCGTGCTGGTCCTCGCAAAGATCTCGGTACGGTTGCAGGTGGAAATGATGATGACATCCCTCAGTCCAATGACACGCGCATCCTCAAGATAGGCCTTCTTCTGCTCGGAGGAGAGACTGAAACACTCCCTGAGAGCCACATCGGCCTTCCAGTGATTGATGCCAACCGCGGAAAATTCGTTGATCTGCGGAGATGTAACCTTCATTTTTTGAACTGAACGATGCAATATTATTCTGGCAGCAGTGTACCCGTCAATGCTCTGGTTCCGATACCGGCTGCGACTGTTTTTCCGCCGAAACCGGCATCTCTGTAATATGCCCTATTTTTTTGGAAATTTCATCCTCCAAAGCGGCTAAAAAATCGGGATGGTCGTTGAGCCCGCGGCTGACCACCATCTTTTCAACGTGCTTGTTCTCCTCTTCGATAACTTCACGGAGCTCAATGTTCAGCTCGTGCTCCGTTTCAATGTGATCTGTCACAAAAGCAACGGGGATCAGCACCATATGTTTCACGCCGTAATCGATCAGCCGAAGCACCAGTTCCTCGGTGTTGGGCTGGGTCCATTTGGACGGGCCCACGCGCGACTGGTACCCCAGCCAGTGGGTCTCATGGTGACCGCGCATTTTCATGATCGCTTCCACCGTCTCCTCGATCTGCCCGGTGTACGGGTCGCCCTTGTTGACCTCGCTGAGCGGCGTGCCGTGCGCTGTGAAAACCAGATGCACCTTGCTGCGCTCCTCGTCGGTGAAATCCTCCCGGAGCCGCTCGTCGATCCGCTTGTTGACGGCCGTGAGATAGTGCGGATTCAGATGGTACTGGCCCACCAGGTATTCCTGCCACGTTGGCTTCGGTGCATCGGCGGGACGTCCGTTGCGGATGGCCTCCCAGTTGCGGAAACTGCTCCCCGTGGTGGTGAAGGAGAACTGCGGATAGAGCGGCAGGAGCACCAGATGGTCGATCTGGTCGGAAATCGCCTCCTCAAATACGTCATAGTCGAACGGAACCCAGTACCGCATTGCCGTATAGACCTTCACAAAATGCCCGGGCCAGGCCTCCTTGAGCCGCTTCTCCAGCGTGCGGCGCTGCAGCTCTGTGAGTGAGTTGATCGGCGAACAGCAGTCGGAGACCACCTTGTCCTGGCGGTTGGGACAGTATTTGCTGCCCTGACAGCCGTTCGGACAACCGCTGATCTCACGGTATTTCTCCGCCACGCCTTTGTAGCGGAACTTCGCGATCACTTTGGCCAGCCGCGACTGGAACCCGCCGCCGCCAAGGTTGATGATGTCCTTGTCACCAAAAAGATTTTCGAGGAAGGAACGGACCGCCAGCTCCGATGTGGGTCCGCCCAGGTTCAACAATACTACGCCAATTCGTTTTTCGCTATGACTCATGTACAGACTAAAGTGGTTTTCCCCGCTGACCGGTTGCAGAACTGCATACGGACAACAGCGGACGGGATGGATAAAGCAACTCGGAAATTACGCATTTTCCTGTAAATATGCTGTGTTTTTGGGCACTTTGTCGGATGGTTTCAGATAAAAAAAGAACCGGCTGCCGCGCCCGACATCACTCTCAACATGTATGTCGCTCTTGTGCGCCTTGAGGATACCCTTGACAACGGAAAGGCCAAGACCGGTTCCTCCCTTGTCACGAGAGCGCGCCTTGTCGGTGCGGTAAAACCGATCGAAAAGCCGGGGCCAGTGCGCCTCCGGGATCCCGATCCCGGTGTCGCGCACGGAAACCTCCACTTTGTCACCGTTGTGGATGTAGTTGATGGATATTTGCCCGCTGTTGGTAAACTTGATGGCGTTGGAGACCAGGTTGTCCAGCACCTGCTCGATTTTGCCCGGATCGGCGTAAACTATGCAGGTGTGCGAATCCGACTTCAACTCCAGCCCCTTGCTTTTTGCCGGCTCCCGGTACCACTCTGTGACGTTATCCACCAATTCTGCCAGGTTGATGTGTTCCCGGATGATGAAATTCTCATCTGAGTCATAGCGCTGAAGTGTCATGAGGTCCTTGAAAAGCCGGCCGATCCGCTCCGCCTGGCTCCGGACATTGCGCACGTATTTCCAGCGCTTTTCATCGTCAAGATGAGGCATTTCAAGCATTTCAAGTGAACCCATGATCGTATGGAGCGGGTTTCGCACCTCATGCGTGATATCGGCAAAGAACTGGGTCTGTTTCTCGTTGAGCTTCTGAAGGTGCTCATAATCTGACTTGAGCTTTTCAGCCATCTTGTTGACCGACTCCGAAAGCTTGCCTATTTCGTCGGAGCGTTCCAGGTGGATCACATGCGCCGTGTCCCCCTCGGCGATCCGCTCCACATCCCCGGTCAGCTTTAACAACGGACGCGCCATGTAGTAGGCCAGGGCGGCGCTGAAAACCAGGATGAAAAGAATGGCCACAATAAGTCCCAGCATGATGATATGCCGGATATCCGTGACAGGCTGGAATATCTGGCCCTTGGACTGGTTTATCACGAAAAAACGTGCCGAATTGCGTCCATCCTGGATGGTGGCGTAGACCCAGAGCCGGTCATCGTCCGGCTGGTTGATCGTCAGGATAACCGGGTCGCCGGCCAGAAGGCCATGAAGTTCCTCCGGACGCAGATGCAGGTGCGGAGAACGCTGCATGCCCGCCGGAAACGATGCAAGCATAGCTCCGTTGGAGTCATAAAGAGCAATATGGTAGTTGGATGCCTGCCCCACACGATCCAGTTCATCTTGCAGCTGCACGCCCTCAGGAAGGAACTTGAGCGTGTACATCATCCAGTTGGCATCGCCCTCCATGTCGGCAACGGCCTGCTCGAGGATGTAGGCCCGGATGTAGAATAGTGCATACCCGCTTCCGGCTGTGACCGTCACGATCAGTATGACGGTCAGGGTGAGTGCCAGTTTGGAGCGAATGTTCATCAGGAGAAGGCAAGGTCCTTGTTCAGTCCGTACCCCATGCCGCGGTAGGTTTTGATCAGCTCCCCATCGTCCCGCAGCTTGAGGCGCAGGTTTTTAATGTGCACGTCCACAGTGCGGTCGAACACATATTTCTCTTCGTCGGTAATGTATTCGAGGATCTCCTGGCGCGTGTAAACACGTTTGGGATTTTCGAAAAAAAGCTTCAAAAGCTTGAATTCGGTATTGGTGAGCTCGATTTTCTCGCCATTCTGCCAGGCCTCCATGCTGTCCGGGGCAATGTAGACATTCCGATATGAGACCCATCGGCCCTTCTCAGGCGGACGACGGCGCAGCATCGACTCCACATGGGCCTTGACCAGATTCAGGCTTGCTGGTTTTGGGATGTAATCATCGGCGCCAAGATCCAGCCCGGCGATCTCATCCTTCTCTTTATCCTTGGCCGTCAGGAAGATGACCGGCACATCACTCAATACCGGATGCTTGCGCAGATAGCTGCATATCTCGTAGCCATCCTTGTCCGGGACCATGATATCCAGAATGGCAAGGTCGATAGACTGGGCATTTTTGTCGATCAGATCAATGGCCCGGTTCCCATTCATCGCCAAAAGCACATCGTAGCCATGCATTTCCAGATAGTTTGAAAGCATCTCCGCCGGCTCGGCCTCATCTTCCACTAATAATATGGTGCGTTTGAAATTCACAGTCAGAAAATTTTTTAACCGGTTCCAATGCCCGGCTTATTGGAGTAATTATGAAGAGTATTTGAAAAAAATGAGATAGTCGGAAATATAAGAAAAAATTAATTCCGGATGCGGCTCAACTGTTCCGGCGGCTGTGGCGGGCCGCTATTGCTGGAAACGCTTGTACCTGTGCCAGCGGACAAGATGAAAAACAACGAAAATCAGGAAGATCAAGGAGAACAGGAACAGGTAATCGGCGGCAAGTTCTCCCGGACGCTCTTTCACATCCGGCCAGGACCTCAGTATGAATATTTCGACAAAAAGTATGACCAGCGGAAGGAACAGCGCCATCTTCAGACTTTCAAGGAAAATATAGTTCCATTTCCTTTTCTGGTCGTCCGTGGGAAGCTCCCGCTCTTTATCGCTTTTATTCATGGCAATACTTGTGGATTCGGTTTTCCGTGCCGCCAGTCAATACAATGCCACCTTGCAATACTGCGCCGCCAGGAAACACCATGCCGAGTACCAATGGCCGTGTATCCATGCATTACATCTTTATGCAAGCCTCCGTTCACATCAACCTTCTGCGTTTGTTCAAAAAGGCAAGGAGCGCAAGATCAAACGGGTCCTGAGTGTCAACTTCCTCGTACGCAATATTGGCTTCGCTGCAGGTAATGTGAAAATCTTTGGTGTACTCGGCCATTTTTTTCTGGTAATCCCGACGGATCTGGCCGGGGATCACATCCATCTCGCCCCCGGTCTCCATGTCGCGGAACACAAACCGCTCATCAGGGAAATCCAGCTCCCGCTCGCTCCGTTTCTCCAGCAGATGGAACAGAATCACCTCGTGCTTTTTGTGGCGGAGGTGCTTGAGCGCCGAGACCAGCTCGTCCTGCTTCTGCACATTCTCGAACAGGTCCGTGAACAGCACAACCAGGCTCCTCCGGCTGATGCGCTCTGCCAGCTTGTGGATGGCCCCGGCCGATGCCGTCTGCCGGATTTCAGGGGCCTCGCCGTCGTACCGGTCCAGGATACCATCGAGGTTCCGGTAAAGGTGCATCAGGTGGGCATAGGATGATTTGGCCGGCACGACCTCGCCCAGCTCCCGATCGAAAGGCACCAGCCCGCAGCCGTCGCGCTGCCGATGCAGCATATAAGAGATGGCCGCCGCCAGATGCACCGCATAGCGCAGCTTGGACCAGTCCGCGAAGTAACGGAACTGCATGGAGCTGCTCACATCCATCATCATATAACACCGCAGGTTCGTCTCCTCCTCGTACTGCTTCACATAGTAGCGCTCCGACTTGCCGTACACCTTCCAGTCCAGGTGTCTGAGGTCGTCGCCGGGGTTGTAGGGACGGTGTTCTGCGAACTCCACACTGAATCCGTAATAGGGACTTTTGTGAAGGCCGCTAATGAAACCCTCGACAATTTGCCGGGCTTTGATCTCCAGCGGAACGATCCGGTTAATAAGTTCGGGTGTAAGCAGCATGGTATTTCCATTGTTTCAGTCCGGGCAGCCGCAGCGGCGTCTTTACCGGTGCGCTCTATACTACCACTTTTGATACAACACTCAAACTTCTGTAAAGTTTTTTTATTTTGGACTATTCCCTGCACCTACAACTCCAAAACCCATGGCTGATATTATCACCAGCAAGGAAACGCTGGCACAGGCAATAGAAAAAGCCAGCGTCATGCCCGCCCCGCGTGACGTACTGATGGCAAATCCGAAATATTTTTCGGTCGATTATGTCATCAATCCGCACATGGAGGGCAACATCGGCAAAGTCAATAAGAAAAAGGCCCTCTGGCAATGGGAAGTGATCCGCGACAAGTTCCGGCTGCTAGGGCTGCGGGTGCACGAAATGGAGGGTGTGCCCGGTTTCCCGGATATGGTGTTCACCGCCAACCAGAGCCTGCCGTTCATCGACCAGAAAGGACAAAAGCATGCGCTCATGAGCATCATGCACTCGGAACAGCGCAAGGAGGAGGTGCCCTACTTTGAACAGTGGTACCGCCGGCATGGATATAATGTGCACTATCTGGATGCGGCAAAGATCCCGGGTTTCGAGGGAATGGGCGACGCCATCTGGCATCACAGGAAACAGATCTTATGGGGTGGATACGGCTACCGCTCTTCGCAGCTCGCCTACGAAACCGTTTCCGAGGCGTTTGAAGTCCCGATTGTGATGCTGGAGCTGGTCCACCCGGCCTTCTACCACCTGGATACCTGTTTCTGCGTTCTCAACGAGAAGAGCGTGCTGATCTATCCGCCCGCGTTTACCAATGATGGCCTGGATCTGATCCACGCCGCATTCCCGACGGTAATTGAAGCCCCGGAGAAAGAGGCGCAGGAACTGTTTGCCTGCAATGCCTGCTGCCCGGACGGTAAAAACGTGATCATCCAGAAAGGGTGCCACGAAGTCAACAAAGCCTTGAAACAGAACGGATTCGCCTTCCACGAAGTGGACACCGGCGAGTTCCTCAAAAGCGGGGGCAGTGTCTTCTGCATGAAACTGATGCTCTGGTAACAGCTCTTGAAAATGAACAATCGTTTTTAAACGTTCTGTGCCAACAGCGTGACTGTGCCAGCTGCATGCCAGTAAAATGACTGTAACTTTACTTTGTCAGTAACATGCTTGTGCCCTGTTACGCAAACTGAATCAACCTTAATCAGCAACAAAAGTTAATGAGCAATAAACCAGCAAGCCCACCAAAGAAAAAAGACTGGTTCACAAGATTTCTCGATGTCGTTGAGTGGCTTGGCAATCTCCTGCCTCATCCGGTTACGCTTTTTGCAATTTTTGCTACCGGCGTTGTCCTGATCAGCGGCCTGGCCGACTACCTGAACTGGTCGGTACCCGATCCCCGTCCCGAAGGAGCCCCCGGCCGGGCGCCCGACGGTGTCATCACGGCGGTGAGCCTGCTCAACGCGGACGGCCTGCGCCGGATCGTCGAAAACCTGGTGACCAATTTCACCGGCTTCGCACCGCTTGGCGTGGTGCTCGTAGCCCTGCTGGGCGTCGGCGTGGCCGAACACTCCGGCCTCATACGCGCCGTCATCCGCGGCATCGTCCTCAGGGCCGCCGCCGTGCGCCCCATGGAACTGAAAAGCACCAGCCACCTTTCGATCGCCGGCAAGACCGCCTATTACCTCAAACGGCCGTTTGCGTTCATCCTGAACCCGAGAATACTTGTCACCATGGCCGTGGTGTTCACCGGGATAGTGTCCAATACGGCGTCAGAGCTTGGATACGTCGTCCTGGTCCCGCTGGGTGCGGTGGTCTTCATGTCGCTCGGGCGCCATCCGCTGGCCGGCCTGGCGGCGGCTTTCGCCGGGGTTTCGGGCGGATACAGCGCCAACCTCCTGCTGGGCACCATAGATCCGCTGCTCGCCGGACTGACACAGGAGGCCGCCCGGATCGTTGCGCCGGAATACGTGGTGCACGCAGCCGTGAACTACTACTTCATGTTCCTCAGCGTATTTGTGATCACCATCATCGGCACATGGGTCACCCTGAAGATCGTGGAGCCCAAACTGGGCCCTTACGACCCCTCCATAGCCATGGAAGACGTGAGCGATGAAGAAACCATGGAGCCGCTGTCAGCCACGGAAAAACGGGGTATCAAGTGGGCCATGATCTCCTTCGCGATCATGCTCTTCATCCTCGCACTGGCCGTGGTGCCGGAAGGCGGGGTGCTGCGAAACCCGGAAACCGGCGAAGTGCTCAACTCCCCGTTCCTCAATGGTATCGTGGCCATCATCTTCGTCGTCTTCATGGTCCCGGGATTTGTTTTTGGATATGTGACCGGCTCCATGCGGTCTGACCGTGACGTCATCGACGGCATGGCGAAATCCATGTCCACCCTCGGCCTCTATATCGTGATCGTCTTCTTCGCCTCCCAGTTCGTTGCCTTCTTCGGCTGGACCAACCTGGGGCAGATCGTGGCGGTCACCGGTGCCACATTCCTTGAGAACATCGGCCTTACAGGTCCGCTGGTCTTCATCGGGTTCATCATGGTCTCGGGCTTCGTCAACCTGATGCTCGGGTCGGCTTCGGCCCAGTGGGCCGTCACCGCGCCCATTTTCGTCCCCATGCTGATGCTCATCGGCTACAGCCCCGAGGTGATCCAGGCCGCCTACCGCATCGGCGATTCCGTGACCAACCTCGTGACCCCCATGATGAGCTATTTCGGGCTGATCCTGGCCTTCGCCAGCAAATATGACAAAAACCTGGGCATAGGCACCATCATCAGCATCATGCTGCCCTACAGCCTGTTCTTCTTCATCGGATGGGTAATCCTGTTCTATGTCTGGATCTTCGGGCTCGGCATGCCGGTGGGACCGGAAACAACGACCTACTTCACACCCTGACCGGGGAATCTATTATCGAGTAAAAGAATCTTACATTAGTAATAGCACCAGTCTATTTGTTATCGACTGGAACCCGGGATGAAAGTTGCTGAAAGTGAATCATTCGCGCCGGGTTCACTTTTGAAAACTACTCTAATCCGCTTCAATCCCGGGTTGGAAGCATCATATGGCGCCAAGCCTTCAGAAACGTCATCTACGGTAATTTTCGAATAATATGAGGTGGTGCTAATAATCAGATCCATAAAACTGTCTCCCTCATACAACCGCAGTCCTTGTTCTGTTTTTTGAACTTCAGAACGTGTCATCAGCTGCCATGACACTTCAACTTCATTATTTCCTGTAACCCACTCATCCCGAATTTGCATCGTTCTGTCAACAACAAGAGAAGCTGTTCGATTCAGCTTCCGAAGTTTTGGCGTATACACATCATCAAGAATTACCTTAACGCTGCCAATCAGCGAGTCATTTGAAGATTTTTTTATTACTGGTGCAAAGGCATTGAAGTTCTGGAGAGCACCATCCACGCGTAAAATGCTAT
>SLNO01000137.1 GCA_007132975.1 Balneolales bacterium | reverse complement strand
TGTCGCTGGCAATTGATGGCAAGGCGGACTACTTGCTGTCTGGAGATAAAGATCTACTGGTGTTGAAGAAAATTGGCAGTACGGAAATCAAAACCATATCTGAATTCTTTGATATTATAGATTTCTGAAGGCTACTTTGAATTCGTTAGTCCCATCGACCCGGACCGAAAATCCGTTCGAGGCAGCCCTCCCTTCCACCGGGGCAGGGCCGCATCCACCCGAAACCCATCCAGCCAGCCCGGAGAAGTTGTCGCTGTTATGTGCGGTGGGGTTGTACCGCCGCCCGGCATTTGGCCGTGTAAGTTTTTAGGGAAGCTTTCAGCCGTACCGCCAGCAAAACGGCAAGCGCTCTGGTTATCCGGCGGAACAATCAGGCAAGCAACAGGCGCTCAGACGCTCTGTCAGATGGCGGCCTCTTTCGGATTCGGGCCGTATTGGTTTTGGCCGTACTCGCTGTCCTGGACAAAGAACACAATAAGCACGATGAAACCAATGAGCGGTACAAGTCCGATCAGCAGCCAAAGTCCGCTGCGGCCGGTGTCGTGCAGGCGCCTGACCGATACGGCCAGTGTGGGAATGAAGACCCCCAGCGAGTAGAGAAGGCCCAGGACCCCGGGACTGCCCAGTATTCCCTCAACAACGCCTATCGCCACGGCAATGATGATATTAAACAGGAAGAACATCCAGTATTCGGTTCTTCTGGCCCGGCCGGTGAAGACCGCATATTTCTTCAATACCTCGATATACCAATTCATAAACCCTCCGTTTATGTAACCCCTGGTTCACAGTTATTTTGAATTGTTTAGGCACAACAGCACGCAGATTCGCAACCTGCGTATAGCTGATTGCAAAATATGCCCGAAACAGAGATAAAATCCAAAAGTAAATCCAAAAAAGATTTCATCCCGTAACCTTTTCCACCCGGAAAAGGGAAGTTTTCACCATTGTGTGCCGCGGGGTTGTGCCGGTTGGGGCAATTGGCTAATATGGTCTCGAATCCATTGCTTCCGGCTTTACGGGTTGAAATGGATTGCAGCAAATGGGGGGGCAGGTGACTTGAACAAAGGGCAGCCGCTTCCTGACAACGTTTCTCCAAATCAGTGGCAACCGGCATGGCGGTCTTGTTTATCTGCGGCGACATTGTGAACATCCGAAACGCGGATGGTATCATCTGCTCGGATGAGCTGGCGGATATCATTGCGGGCGCCGACTGCGCTGTTTGCAATTTTGAGGCACCCGTTTCGGGTTTCGGGTCGCCCCGGCCCAAGATCGGACCGCATATCGCCCAGTTCCCGGAGACGGTGGAGGGACTTAAAAAGCAGGGGTTCGACCTGCTGCTGCTGGCCAACAACCACATTATGGATTTTGGTCCGGAGGGGCTGGACGCCACCCGGGAGCGGATAGCGCAGGCCGGCCTGGACTGTCTCGGCGCGGGGCCGGATGCGGACGCCGCCTATGCACCGCAAATCCGGACGATCGCCGGCCTCAAGGTGGGCATGGTCAATGCCTGCGAGGCGCAGTTCGGGGTGCTGGATCATTTTGCCGGCGAACAGGAGCCGGGCTACGCGTGGATCAACCATCCCAGGATCGACACCACCATCCTCACGCTCCGCAGGCAGTGCGATTTCGTGATCGTCTTTGCCCATGCCGGGCTCGAGAACTACCCCATCCCGCAGAAAGAGTGGCGCGCGCGGTACAGGCATTTCTGCGATCTTGGGGCCGATGCGGTGATAGGGTCGCATCCGCACGTCCCGCAGGGCTATGAGGAATACCGCCAGTCACTTATATGCTACAGCCTCGGAAATTTCTACTTCGATTTCGGGAAAGGGAAGGAGCCTGAGAACCGCTCGTTCGCCGTGCTGCTTGAGCTGGAGAAGGGCAGTGCGCCGCGGCTTCGTCCGGTCCACCATTGCTCTTCGGACGGGTTGGTGGGACTTGCCCCTGGCGGCAAGCAGACGGACCTGCCGCATCTGTGCGGTCTGCTTGGGGAGCCCTACGCCGCCGAGCACGACAGAATGAGCCTGCAGGCGTACGAAAAGATCCGGAAAAAGCTGCTGGTCTCCATGCTGCCGGTGCCGTGGGACGGCAGTCTGAAGTCCATGCTCCGTCAGATTGCGCACAACCTGGTCAGGCGCAAGAAACCGGAGGACAGGCGCATCCGCCAGCTCCATATTTTCCGTAATGAGGCGAACTATTTTGCAGCGAGGCATGCACTGGAACTGGTGGCCGGACAGAAAAAAAACTCAGGATGAATATGGTAAGAAGAATCGATTTTCTGGGAGCGCCGGGCATCGGCAAATCAACGCTCTACAAAACTTTGCTGCAGGATAAGCTGCCGGCGCACATCATTGCCGAGCCGCAGGCTTACCGATTGGCTTTGGGCAGCGCCATAAACCAGAGCATGCCATGGCGAAAAAGGTGGACCCACCGGGTGCTGCAAGCCATCCCCAAGGTCAGCAATTATTACATCAGCACGGCAGAAGATCAATGCAGCAGGCAGGTGCACTATACCTACATGTACAAAAACGAAGTGTACTACCGGGCGGCGTCTGACTGCATGGCGGTGACGGGCAGGAGCGAGGCGCGCAGGGCCGGCGGCTACTACTATTTCATGGCGAACAACATGCGCTGGGCGGTCATCCACGAGTATTACCAGAGCGGAAAGATCGTTCTGTGCGATGAGTCCCTGTCCCACAGGATTTTTCTGCTGCTTCCCTGGTCGGCAAGCTGGCTGACCGCGGCGGAGGAGTACTACCGGCACATGCCGGCACCCGACGGGGTGGTCTATGTGGATGGAGACGCCGACCTGGTGCGGGCGCGCATCGATGAGCGGAACGCATCCACCAGAAAACTGATCCCCGGACACATGGAAGCCGATGAGACGGAGCTGATGTCACGGATTGAGGGCACGCTTGCGCTCGCCCGGACCGGAGCAGCCGTGCTGGAAGATCGCGGTGTCTCCGTGCTGAAACTGGACGGCAGGCAGCCGGCCTCATCCAATGTGGCAAGGATCCAGTATTACATCAAGCAGATCACCTGATGATTATATCAGGCAGCATCACCTGATGCCGGTTACCGTCAGGCGGCAGGGCCGGGCGATTGACGCAATTATTAAAAAACCTGAATTTGATTTATACCCGCTTTTTCATCACCTTTTAAAACACATGTCAAGAATCGAGGTTCCCTCTTTCGCAAAACGTTTGCCGGCAAGCAGATATTCATGATCAGAACGTCCTTAAAAAGGCTCAAATCGAGCTGGAAAATTGTGTTGGCACGAGTGAGCCCGGCAATGGCATCAAGGCGCTATCACAAGAAAAAGACCGGCAGGGAACTTAACCTGAAGGATCCGCAACTTTTCAGCGACAAGTGCCACTGGCTCAAATTGAATCGCTTTGACCACCAGGTGGTCCGGTGCACGGACAAATACGGGGTGAGGAAGTGGATCGCCGATCAGGGGTATCCCGAGATCCTGAACGACCTCTATGGCGTATACACCCGAACTTCGGAAATAGACTGGGAGAAACTGCCGGACATGTTCGTACTCAAGGGGACCCACGGCTACAAATACAACATCATTTGCCGGGACAAGGCCTCTATGGACCGGGAGGAGGTCATCCGCACACTGGATTATTGGCTGGGCAGCACATACGGATTGAAGACCGTGGAGCTCCATTACTGCGAGATCACCCCCCGCATCATCTGCGAGCGGTTTATCGAGACCGACAACGGCGCCCTTCCCGTGGATTACAAATTCTTCTGTTTAAACGGAAAAGTGCACTGTGTGATGGTATGCACAGGCAGAGGGGCCGGGCAGATGTATTTTGACTATTTTGACCGTGACTGGTCCCGCAAACTCGATTACGACCGGGAGAGTTCGCCAGACCACGTCACAATTGAAAGACCTGCATCCTATTCAAAAATGGTCGAGATTGCCGAGAAGCTCTCCCGTCCGTTCCCGTTTGTAAGGGTGGACCTGTACGATGAAAGAGGCAGGGTCATCTTCGGTGAGATGACGTTCACACCGGCGGCCTGCAGCGATCCGGGACTCACGGCGGAAGGGGAAGCCGCGATGGGAAAGATGTTAAAACTTTCATAATCAGTCATGATAGAAGCCATTGCCCGTCTTATATTTGATGTTATACAGCCATCTGTGCAGCTGATGCTTCTGCTGATGGGAACACTGGCGCTGTTTGCTTTCGGGAAAAGGCGCTGGGGGTTGTATGCCTTGGGGGTTTGGACGTTTCTCCTGCTGTTGTACGCGAACCCGTTTTTGGCTGGCGCGCTGGTGGACCGCCTGCAGAATCAATATGAGGCCATTTCGCAGGAACGGATCATGGAGCTGCAGCGGCTGGCAGGCGATAAGTCCATCCATGTGATTGTCCTGGGTGCGGGCCACACGCCGGATCCGCGGCTTCATCCCTCCCAGATGCTCACCCCAAACGTGAGCATGCGCCTGGTGGAGGGCATACGGGTCCACCGGCAGATCCCGGGAAGCCGGCTTGTCACATCGGCATCGGCTGTGCACGGCACCTACTCGCAGGCCGAGGCGCTGCGTGACGCCGCCATTGCCCTGGGAGTGGAGCCCGAGGCCATCCACATTCAGACTGACCCTGAAAACACCTGCCAGGAAGCCCGTGCATATGTGCGCGACCACGGTCCGGGAGCGCGTGTGGTCATAGCCACATCGGCATTGCACATGCGCCGGGCCATGATGATCTTTGAGCAGCAGGGAGCCCTTCCTGTTGCGGCTCCCACCGCATATGTGCGCAAGCGCAACCCCGACCGTGCCTTTGAACCGGATGAGTGGCTGCCTTCATTGGGACACATCGATGACCTGGAGGCCGCCATCAAGGAGTTCGTCGGCTACCAATGGGATCTCCGCCGATGCCGCCCTTGATTTGTTTTCGATACCTGAATGCCGGGGCGGGTATTCCAGTCTGCATCCGGATTGTTGCCCGGCCTTGCAAGCAAATCCCTGAGAACACAAAACGGCACTTTCAAACCGCATAACAATTTTTTTACATTACTGTTAAGATTTCTTAATATTATTATATATATTATTTGGCAGTGAATAGAGGTTCTGTCCGGTAAATCATTGATCTACTAAGGTTACGCTCCGTGAACTACCATAATAACGGCCGTATTTGGCTATCATCCCCCCATATGGGAGGAGATGAGCTCTCATTTATCCACAATGCATTTGAGAACAATTGGGTAGCTCCTGTCGGTGATAACGTGGACGGTTTTGAGCAGGATCTGAGCAACGGTACCGGTTCTGAGCATGTTGCCGTGGTGACTTCCGGCACGGCCGCCATCCACCTCGGTCTCATTCTTCTGGGTGTAAAGGGCGGTGACGTTGTCATCTGCCAGTCATTCACATTCAGTGCCACAGCCAATCCCATTTCTTACCTGAATGCCGAACCGGTATTCGTAGACAGCGAAAAGGATACCTGGAACATGTGTCCTGACGCACTTGAGGAAGCGGTTCGAGACCAACTTGCCAAAGGCAGGAACGTCAAGGCCATTGTGCCGGTGCATCTGTATGGCATGCCTGCGAATATGGACCGCATCATGGACATCGCCCGGCGCTACTGCATTCCGGTGCTTGAAGATGCCGCCGAAGCCCTTGGTTCGCATATCAACGGTAAAAAATGCGGCACTTTTGGGACTTGCGGTGTGCTTTCGTTCAACGGAAACAAGATCATTACCACCTCCGGCGGGGGCGCCCTGCTCTCCGACGACGAAGAACTGGTCCGAAAGGCAAAATACCTAGCCACCCAGGCCCGTGACCCAGCTCCGCACTACCAGCATTCCGAGATCGGGTACAATTACCGCATGAGCAATATAGTGGCGGGCATCGGTCGCGGACAAATGCGCGTGCTGGATGACCGGATCCGCCAGCGCCGTGCCAACTACGAGTTCTACCGAGGGCTGCTGGGCAGCCTTGACGGCATCACTTTCCAGCCGGAGCCGCAGGGTTACTTCACCAACCGATGGCTCACCACCATCCTCATCGACCCTGAGAAAGTCGGCCTTACCCGCGAAAACCTGCGCCTGGCCCTTGCCGCTGAAAATATTGAATCGCGTCCGGTCTGGAAACCCATGCACCAGCAGCCGGTATTCCGCGATGCGCCTTACTACGGCAACGGTATATCCTGCAAGCTGTTTGAACAGGGACTCTGCCTGCCGTCCGGTTCCAACCTCTCCGGCAAAGACCGCGAGCGCATTGCCGGCGTACTGCACGAGACCATCCTCTGCAACGTATGATGGCACCGGCACCAGTTGCTTTCCGCCCGGTTTTGGCATAACTTGGCCTCCTGTTTACTTGCCACAAAACGGGTTAATCGGGAACGGCCGCATCCATCCGTAACAGATCAGGGGATGCATCCGCAATGCGTATGGAATTAAGATTTTTCAAGGGGCTGGATGTTATTGACAGGGACAAATGGACAGATCTGCTGGACCATGGCAGGTATGCCTCACCGTTTCAGTCCCCGGAATACGCCGATTTCACGCGTGCCTGCAGGGGTTATGATTGCGAAATATACGCCGCCGATGCGGACGGGACACTCCAGGCGGTCTGTGTGGTCGTCTGGCAGGTCAAAAAGGGGATAAAAGCTTATTTTCCTAAAAGATATGTGTATGGCGGGCCGGTGATCCGGGACATCACGCCGGAGCTGCTGCAGGAGTTCCTGGGGTTCGTGCGGCGGGACCAGAAACGCACTGCTACGCACATGGAGATCAAAAACTACCACGATTATTCGTTCTGCAAAGATGCGCTCACCGCGGCCGGCTGGGAGTACCAGGATTACAAAAGTGTTGAGATAGATCTGAGGGGGCGGGACATGTCCGGCGTGCTGGCCGGCATGAAAGCGAACCGCAGGAGGGAGATCGGGTACAGCGAAAAGGAGGGGGCCGAGGTCAGGGAGATCGCCGATGAGCGGGAACTGAAGATTTTGCATGAAATGCTGGCCGAATTCTACCGGGTAAAACTGATCTCGCTTCCCGGTTTCGACTATTTCAGGGCGCTTCGGCAGCTGAGTTTCACAAAAATCTGGGGGATATACCACAAAGGGAGGATGGTTGGAGGCTCGGTGTGCCTGGTCCAGAAAGACAAAACCATCTACACATTGTATTACTGCCGGGCCCGAAAGTGCCCCAGGCGCATGTATCCCACGCACCTGGCCATCAAGAAGGCCATCGCATACGGTCTGGAACACAACCTGGAAGCCGTTGACCTGATGGGCGTTGGGAGAACCGAAGGTTTGAAGGGGATACGGGACTATAAAAAGCAGTTCGGAGAGCTTGTGGAATACGGAAGCTACTTCACGATAATGCGTCCGGGCCTGTATTACCTCAGAAAAGGCGCGGTGAGCGTGCTCAACCTGATCAGGAAAGGGCGGCTGTGAATGCCTGGGTGAAAAGGTGACGGCGGCTGCGTTTCGCATGTATGCGGTTGCTTTCCAGCTGCCATTGGCATAAATTGTAAAAATGTGTTTACGTGCAGGCTGTAACTGATTGCGGGATCCATTTGCAGACTGCTGCTATCTGCAGACAAAAAATGAGACAATTCGAGCGGTATTATATTCCGCTTTGATCAGGAATATGGACGCGCGTATGGGTGGTCAGTTACTGAAATTTGCTGTTGATCTGTTGCTATGGGGAGCTGCGCTGCCGCTGGCCTACTATCTTCGTATCGAATCGGCTATGCCGCGGCACATGGACGACATTCTGCTGGTCACCGTGATGGTGCTGCCGCTCAAGGCGGTGATCATCTACATGCTCGGCCTGCACCGCCAGTCCTGGACCAAAGCCGGATTGTGGGACATGATGCGCATTGTGCAGGGAATAACCTTGGCCACCTTCGCCTTTTTTATTGTGCTGGCGCTGGCTCAGGATAACGTCTTTGTGCCGCGAAGCGTACCGCTCATCGAAGGGGCCGTCGCCATTCTGATGCTCAGCTCTGTGCGGATGCTGATGCGCACGCTGGATGAGGGCGCGCGCCGGCAAAACGTCAGGAATTCAGAACGCGGGGCCGAACGCGTGCTGGTGGCCGGCGCCGGCGAGGCCGGTACCATGCTGGCACGCGAGGTGTCGCGGCGGCCCGAGTCGCATCTGGAGATCATCGGCTTTCTGGACGACAACGCATCCAAACAGAAAAAATGGTTCCTCGGATACGAGGTGCTGGGCAAGCTCTCCGACCTTGAGCATATGGCCCGCAAGCACAACGCCAACAAGGTGATCATTGCCATGCCCACGGCGCCCGGCGAGGTGGTGCGCAATGTGGTAACCATGGCGCAGCAGGCGGGCATCGCCTCCCAGATCATGCCGGGACTATACGAATTGCTGACCAGAAATTTCCACATAGCGCAGCTGCGTGACGTGAACCTGGCCGACCTGCTGCGGCGCGATCAGGTAATGCTGGATGTGGCGCCCATATCCGACTATCTGTACGACCGCACGGTGCTGGTTACCGGAGCGGGCGGGTCCATCGGCAGCGAGATTGTGCGCCAGATGATGGCATTCAACCCCGCGCACGTGGTGCTTCTGGGCCGTGGCGAAAACAGCATCTACCAGGCCGAACGGGAATTCCGGGCCGACCATCCCTCCATCCGGTTTACTCCGGTAATTGCCGATGTGCGCGACCGTGAATCCCTGGAGTATGTATTCCGCGAATATGGCCCGCACGTGGTCTTCCACGCGGCAGCCCACAAGCATGTGCCGCTGATGGAGGCCAACCCCGAACAGGCCATATTCAACAATGTGGGAGGCACCCGCAACCT
>SLNO01000148.1 GCA_007132975.1 Balneolales bacterium | reverse complement strand
CGGGAAGGGTATACTTGATGATCGTGAGAAACCATCCAGAAACTGACTGAAGGCAGATTATGAGCGAAGGCAGCGGCGACAATGGAAAAAGGACAGGGGAAGGCAATGCGAACGCATCCGGAGGGGGCCGTGCGGCAGGGCCCGGTGCTGGGGACAAGCAGGGTGCGTCGGGACTTCCGGGGGCCCCGGCTCCCGAAAAAGAGCACTGGCTCACGCGGTTCCGCGCTCCGAACACGATCATCCTGATCCTGGCGCTGCTCTGTTTTTTTGCCGCGCTCACCTGGGTGATCCCGGGCGGGAGCTACGAGCGGGTTGAGGAAGACGGGCGTATTGTGGTGGATCCGGGCTCGTTCCATCCGGTGGAATCGGAACCGGCCGGATTTGTGGAGCTGATCCTGGCGCCCATCAACGGGTTCACGGATTCTTTCGCGATCCTGATCATCACGTTCGTGTTTATTGTGGCGGGGGCATTTTCGATCATCCAGAAGACGGGGGCGTTCACTTTGGGCATCCGCAAGGCGGCCATCCTTTTCAACCGGCACGACTCGCTGCGGCCGTTTTTTATCCCCGTTTTCATGGTGCTTTTTTCGCTGATGGGCAGCATTTTCGGGATGGCTGAGGAGGTGATCATCTTCATTCCGCTGTTTGTGCCGCTGGCCCTGGCACTAGGCTACGACTCCATCGTGGGCGTTTCGGTGCCGTTCATCGGTGCAAGCGCCGGATTTGCGGGCGCGGTGGTGAATCCCTTCACGGTGGGTGTGGCGCAAGGCCTGGCCGAAATACCGCTGCTATCGGGATGGGAATTCCGAATGGTGGTCTGGTTTTTTACAACAGCCACGGCCATCTGGATCGTCAGCAGCTATGCCCGGAAGATCTACCGCGATCCAGCCCGCTCTCCCATGTATGAAATCGACAAAAACCGGGAGGAGGAGGAACTCAGCACCGACGCCTCGGATGATGAGCCGTTCACCTGGCGGCAGCGGATGGTACTGATCGTTTTCGTGGCGGGTATAGCCATGCTGATCTTTGGGGCCACGAACCTGGACTGGTACATCACCGAGATGGCGGCGCTTTTCCTGGTGATCGGAATACTTTCGGCCGTTATCGGCGGACTTTCAGGCAACGTGGCGGCCAATGCTTTTGTGGATGGGATGAAGGATGTGCTTGGGGCGGTGGTGATCATTGCGCTGTCGCGGTCCATCCTGCTGATGATCACAGACGCCCAGATCATCGACACCATCCTCTACAGTCTTTCGAACGCCATTGACGGGTGGCATCCCGTGATGTCGGCGGAGATCATGCTGCTGGTGCAGACGGTGATCAACTTCGTGGTGCCGAGCGGCAGCGGGCAGGCAGCGCTCACCATCCCGATCATGGCGCCGCTGGGCGATCTTGTGGGCATCACGCGCCAGACCGTGGTCCTGATCTTCCAGATGGGGGACGGCATCACCAATATGATCATCCCGACATCCGGTGTGACCATGGCGGTGCTGGGCATGGCCAGGGTCCCCTGGGCAACCTGGGCGTCATGGCTGGCCGTTCGCCTGCTCTGGTTCTATCTTGTGGCCATGGTTGCCATAGCCATAGCGGTTGTCATCGGTTACTCCTGATCCTGGAGTGCGGGTTCGTAATCCATGCGCTTCCGGGTGATGAGGCGCGATCCGCCCCGGAATGTCAGGTAGAACCAAAACCACTCCGCCATGACACGGAACCGGTTGCGGAAACCGATGAGGAAGAAGACGTGGACCACGGACCACAGAATCCAGGCAAAAAAGCCGCTGAATTTCCAGTCACGGATCTGTGCAATGGCACGCGCCCGGCCAATGGTGGCCATGCTGCCCTTGTCGAAGTATGCAAATTCCGGCCGCTGCTTGCCGGCCATGTCGGCCCGGATGACACGCGCCACGTGGTCACCATGCTGGATGGCCCCGGGGGCGATGGCCGGTGTTTCGATGCCATCGGGATTCATCTGGCGCGCGGCATCGCCGATCACGAAGATCTCCGGGTGTCCGGGCACGCTCAGGTCCGCATCCACACGAAGCCGGCCGTCTTTCTCCAGGGGCACGTCCAGCGTCCTGAGCAGCGGTGAGGCGGCGTTTCCGGCCCCCCAGATGACGGTCCCGGTCTCGATAAAGACCTCTTTGGTGTCGGATGACTGTCCGTTAGCTGCCGCATCCACCCGAAACTCCTGCCCCGCTATGGTGTCATCCGGGATATCAGATTCCCTGACCTTGATCCGCACGCCGCGTTCGTTCACATCGGTTACCATGCTGTTGCGCATTACCTTCACCCCCATTTTTTCAAGATCGCGGGCGGCTTTTTCACTCAGGGTTTTATCATAAGTATTGAGGATGCGTGACTGTCCTTCCACAAGGATGATCTCAAGCAGGTCCAGGTCGACATGTTCGTAATCTTCCCGCATGGTTTTTGTGGATATTTCCGCGATGGTACCGGCGAGCTCCACCCCGGTGGGACCTCCGCCGACCACCACGAAAGTTTCATGGCGTTTGCGTTTTTCGGGGTCCGGTTCGCGCTCGGCCTTTTCAAACGACATCAGGATGCGCTCCCTTATTTCAAGGGCGTCGGAGAGTGTTTTGAGTCCGGGGGCGAACTCCTCCCAGGAATCATTCCCGAAATAGGAGTGGCGGGAGCCCGGTGCCAGAATCAGGTAGTCGTATGGGATGGGCTGTCCGTTCTCCATATGGATCTGCTTTGCCTCCTTGTCCACATCCACGACCTCACCCATGCGCACATGTACGTTTTTGTTGCGTTTGAAGATGCCCCTGGCCGGCATCGCAATGTCGCCGGGTGCAAGCGCGGACGTGGCCACCTGGTAAAGCAGGGGCTGGAAGAGGTGGTGGTTGGTCCTGTCGACCAAGGTGATCTCGACCGGATCCTTGCAGAGTTTCTGGACGGTTCGGAGTCCGCCGAAACCGGCCCCGACTACCACGATGTGTTTACTGTTTTCCATTAATGGCTGAAAATATGGGTGTTAATATCCCCTGGTTTTATCCTTTATGTTGCTATCATCGGAACAAAGAATACTGCGGGAACATTCGGGCAAGGCAGGCTGTTGAACAGAGTGGATTTTGGTAATACGGGAGGAGTCAGAAACCCCGAAAAGCAGCAAAAGATTACGTATACTACTTGTCTGTGTGGCCTGTTTACTATTATCATTACACGATTCTGATAGATCCGGACGCACTTCGCAAACGACACGAATTTCACCTGCAGTTCCATGCACGACAGATTTCCTGAAACCTTGCGTTTTCTGCTCCTGACGGCAGCGTTGGCGGGACTTATGGTTCAGGCACCGGATGCGCGTGCTGCAGGGGCCCATGCGGCGATACTCGATGATGAACGCCCGGAGCGCGTCTGGGGCATTGATTTCAAGGGAAACGACACCTATCCGGGCATGATGCTGCGCAATATCATTGCCCTTGAAGCGCCATCCTTCTTCCGGAAGTTCCGTTTCTGGAACAGATCCGGGTTTGACTATGATGCCACGGAGCTCCGACGCGATGCCATCCGCATCGAGCGTTTTTACCAGCGGCGCGGTTTCCCGCATGTCACGGTGCGCACGGAGGTGAAAGAGGGCCGGCGCGACTGGGTCAGGCGCATCGTCTTCCACATCGAGGAGGGGGAACCGACGATGATCCGCAGCCTGCGCTACGAGATTGATACCGATGACGACACCAAGGCATGGCTGGAGGAGCAGCGGGAGTTCAACAGGGCGCAGCGCCGGCAGCTGATGCAGGAAGGAAGGCGCTATCAGCTTATCCAGCACAGCGACGTTGAGGGGCTGTTTTTGTCCACCCTTCGCAATCTCGGTTTTGCCTTTGCGGAGACTGGCGTCACGGCTGTTGTGGATACGGCCGGCCGGCATGCCGACCTGCTTTTCACGCTTGTTCCGGGTCCGGAGACCTATTTTGGCAACATTCGGGTGGATGGGCACAAGACGGTACCGGAGACCATTGTCCTTCGGCAGTCTGACCTGAAAGAAGGCGACCGTTTCAGCTCCCGCAAACTCCGCACAGCCCAGCAGCAGATTTTCGGTCATCCGCTGTTCCGGTTTGTGACCGTGAACCTGCCTCCGCAGAAACCCGATTCACTGGTCGACATCAATATCAGGGTGCGGGAGCATGCCCTTCGCAGTATCAGGGTGCAGGCAGGGGTTGGTTTTGAGGAGATCGTACGTGTTGGCGTCTCGTGGAAGCACCGCAACCCGCTTGGCAACGCCCATACCTTTTCCGTGAACACGCGCGCATCCTTCCTGGAGCAGCGGGCCAACCTCGACTACCACATCCCGTATGTTTTCAACCCCAAGAGCCGCATAAATATATCGCCATTTGGCCAACGGCTGGATGAACCGGGGTATGTGATATTGCGCGGCGGTATAAACAACACCTTCATTTACCAGATCAGCAGGGAGGCCGCTGCAATTGTATCGTATGAGATCACAAGGAACAGAGAGCTTGTGGAGAGTTCCGATGTGACGATTCCGGACGAAGAGCAGCGCTACAACATATCCGCCCTGACGTTTTCCGGGTATTACAACAAGCTGGAGCTGGAGCAGTTCCAGGGATGGGCCCTACGGCCCTATGCCGAATACTCCGGTTTTTTTGGGACGGGGTCGCTTCGTTATAACCGGTACAGATTGGACATAAGGCGGTACTTCGACATTACGCGCAGCACTCAGCTGGCATTTCGCAATGAGGGTGGGATCATCACCCGGGTCGGGGACCATGACCTTCCATCCAATGTTCGAATGTATGCCGGGGGCACCAGCTCGGTCCGCGGCTGGCAGCGCCGGCAGCTCGGCCCAAAGCGCGCTATTATTGACGGATCAGGCCGTTTCATCAATTATGTTCCGGTCGGTGGCAAGGCCATGTACCATTTCAACCTGGAGATGCGCCAGGAACTGCACCAGCTGATCAGGCATTTCGGTTTCGCAGTCTTCCTGGATGGCGGGGCTGTCTGGGAGCGTATCAGCCATTTCGACCTGGAAGAGATGCAGTTTGGTGTTGGCGGAGGACTCCGGTACCAGTCCCCGATCGGCCCGGTCCGCATCGACCTGGCTTATAAAGTAAATCCGACCGACGAGGACCTGAACATCTTCGACGGCGAGGATTTTGGCAACTGGTTCTCTCGATGGGGGATCCACTTCAGCATCGGACAGGCATTCTGACATGCAAGAACTGATAACATCCAACGTTCAAAATACCGTACACAGCCGCTGGGTTGCCGGGTTCCGAGACTGGATCCGGGTGTCATGGAACAGCAGCTGCAGGGCACAAGGCGATCCGATATGACGGAGACAACAGAACAGACCAAAAAGAGGCGGCGCTGGCCATGGATAACCCTTGCGGTGGTACTTGTGCTTCTTGGCGGACTGCGGCTGGCCCTGCGCTCTGATATGCTGTTTGACTTCATCCGAACGCAGGTTGAAACGCAGGTCTCGGACATGATTAACGGAGAATTGCGAATCGATCGCATTGGCGGCGATCTCTGGTCGCATGTGACGGTGGAGGGGATAGCGGTGATCGCAGAAACGAATGGCGATGCCACCGCCGGCGGTGCGGTTACGTCGGAACCGGAACATGGGGCCACATCCACCCGGATCCCCGGAACGGTGCTCTCGCTCGATACGCTGCATGTATCGTGGTCGGTGCGCGATTTGATTTTCCGCCGGCCTCTGGAGGTCCGCAAACTCCACGCGCTTGGTTTCCGGGCGGACCTGGTGCAATATGAAGACGGCAACTGGAACGTGCTGGAGCTGCTTCCCGAGGATTTCTTCGCCGAAGAGGAAGAGCCGGAAGAGAAAAAGCCCGGCCCGGCTTTTGTCCTGAGCGATGTGCGGTTCACCGCGCCGGAGATTCTGGTGGATGCGCGCGCAGTGTTACCCGGAGAGCCGCTTGCCGTCCGCGATCTTGTGACGCAGATGCGCCTTGGGAGCAATGCTGACGGCCTGTTCGCCGACCTTAATCAACTGGAGCTTTTTCTGCATGAATCGCGTCTGGACGCACCCGTGCAGCTGAGCACCGAGGCGTCATGGGACGGTCGCCATGTCACATTGGAAAAGCTGCTCATTGCCACGGCCTATTCGCTGTTCGAGGCCTCCGGAAGCTACGACGATGTCACTTATGCCGCGCGGTTCCGGGCACTGCTGGATCCCCTGGCGTGGCGCGAAGTGGAGGCCTACGCAGAGGAGTACCCTGTCCGGCAGGACCTGAACATTGAGCTGAACATTGGCGGATCGCGGCAGGATCTGCAGGCGGGTCTGACGCTTGATGCCCCCGGGATCGACCGTTTTTCCGTGGCCACACGGTGGTCGGTGATGCAGGAACCGGTGCTGCGGTCGCTTACCATGGGTTCCGGGCGCATCGATGCCGCCACACTCACCGGCGTCGACACCCTGCAGGCATCCATAGCCGGTTTTTCACTCTCCCTTGAAGGCGCTGTGCCGCTTATGGAATGGGACCGTATGAGGCTGGATGGCAACCTCCTGATAGAGGATATGCGGTTCGATGTGTATGCGATCGATGCGCTGGAACTGGGAATTGCCGCCAGCCTTGGAACCATGCGCGCCGATCTGAGCGTCCGCAAGGGCGAGGAGTCGGTCACGGCTTCGCTGGAAACCGCAAACTGGTGGGAAGAGGATCTGGCATGGTCCGTACGGTGGCACACTGCGGATATGAATCCGGCGTATTGGGCGGCGCTCGAAGGACCCGAAGCGCGGATCACCATGGAAGGAAGCGTTGCCGGCACCGGCTATTTCCCAGGGGATCTGCCGTGGACTGCCGGGGTCACGCTCGAACGCCTCGCCATGGACGGTTATCCCGATGTATCCGCGGAACTCAGGGCCGAGCTGACAGGCGAATGGGCCGTAATCGAAAGTCCGGTGCGCATCGACGGTATGGAGCTGGATCTGGCTGCGGATGTGCTTTGGGCGCAGGACGACCCGGCTTACGAAGCATCGCTTTACTTCCGCCGGCTTGATGCCAGCCGTTTTCCGGGGCTGGAGCAGCTGCCCACGGACATCAACGGGCGGGCCGAATTTCGTGGGACTGGTTTCGACCCCGGGACCATGGCCCTGGACGCATCTTTCCTGATGTCCGAGTCCAGCATCAACAGGCAGCCCTTCGACGAGCTGTCCCTTGATCTGCAGCTTCGCGACGGTATTGCAAGGGTGGATGAAGCACATCTGGAGAGCCGTCCGGCGGTCGCCAGCCTTTCCATGCGCCAGAACATCATGGACCTGTACGATTTGCGCAACCGTCTGGATTTTGAACTGGAACTGCTGGATCTGCAAGGATTTGCCGATCTTGCCGGCGCACAGGTGCTCCAGGTTCCCGGCCGGTTCACCGGAACGATCATGGCCGATGAGGAGGGGCAGCTTGTGCTGCAGTCGGACCTGCGGCTTCACAGCATACGCTATGACACCCTGCGTGTGGAGGAGGTGACGGGTTCGGCAAGGGCTCTGCTGGCCGCCGAGACCCGGTTCCATGTCGACCTGGAGATCCACGACCCATCTTACGGCGACTTTTCCATCCGCGACATCACCTTAACCACTGACGGTCTTCTGGGCAGTGCCGGCATTTCCGGCTCCTACATTTTCGAGATACTGGTGGAACAGGAGAGCGGCATCCGCCAGGAAGCCGATTACAGCATTTCCGACACCATCAGATTGCACACCCGCGAACTGCAGCTTACCGATCCCGCAGGTACATACCGGCTGCAACGTCCGTTTGATATCAAGATGACCGACGGAGTCGTGAGGGTGGATACGCTCCATCTTGCAAGCCAGACGGGCTCTGAACTGAGGCTGCAGATGGACGGCTCCCCTGAAGAAACGGCATGGTACGGCTTCATCGATGCGCAGAACACCGATCTGGGACAACTGCAGTATATCATTTTGGATGATCCGCTGTTTGGCGCGGTCTTTTCCGGGGCCATCCATTTCAGGGTGGATAAGGATAACCTGGAAGTGTCGGGTCATGCAGAGCTGGCGGCCCTGGAATGGGACGGGAACCGGCTTGACTCCATACGGCTCGCTTTTGACATCGGTGACCGTCGCCTGAAGACCGACGCCACCGTCTGGCATGACGATATGACGTTGCTGGAGTCCGCCTTCGACCTTCCATTCGAACCCGCCGATCCCGGAGACCTCGCCCCCGAATTCTTTGAACGGCCGGTGTCGGGCTACCTGCGCATCCACCCATTTGATATCCAGCGGTTTGAAAACCTGCTGACCGAATTTGGCATGGAGCGGACCCGCGGCGAATTTTCCCTTTCGACCGAACTGTCGGGCACGGCCGGCGCTCCCGAGCTTACGGGCGGGCTCTATCTCGTGAACGGGGCCCTCTCCGAAGTGGCAATAGACTCGCTGGTGGCGGAATGGGATTATGATCATGCCCGGAGCGATATCATCCTCACTTCCCGGGTTCATTCCCTTGGGCAGCTGGCCGCTGATATCAGTGGTCGCGCTCCGCTCTACCTTGACTTCGAGGCAATGGAGTTTGCGGGTCCGGGTGAGGATGACGAACTGTCGCTCACAATGCGCACCAGCAACTTCGATCTTGCCGCTTTCAATGACTTCCTGGATCCCGACCTGCTGAGAAACCTTCAGGGCAGGTTGAATGCGGATATACAACTGGGCGGCACCCTTGGCCAACCGGTGGCGGAAGGGACGCTGGCGCTTGCTGACGGACAGGTACGGCTGGTCGAGAACCAGGTAACGATGCGGAATATCCGGATGAACGTAGTCATGGAGCCTGGACGCGTAGAGCTGCAGGAGTTATCCATCCAAAGTGCCGG
>SLNO01000012.1 GCA_007132975.1 Balneolales bacterium | reverse complement strand
TCATAAGGAAATCTGTGATCTCGAGTCCCGCCTGCGACTTTCCGACACGACACGTCAGAGACCGCGGATATGGTGCCAGAATCCGGACTTTGCGCGATAAAGCCGCGCCATTTGGGAGGATGGATGGATATGTGTCGACCTGCATGTTTGTGGACTTTGCCGGGTGTCGTTCAATCGAAGTGTCGGCCATCAGTAATAGTGGTCATTCGTGGCGCTCATTCGTGGCGCCGGTCAATCACGGCCGGCTTCCGGCCTGCTTTTGAACGAGGCGTCAAAATAATGGTACCAGCGCCGGAAGGGAGCATAAGCCTTCTCCGGATCAAAGGGCCGCTTGCGCGGGTTCTGCCGGCATGCATCGCTGCAGCACCCCTCCATCTGCCGCGCGCCTTCCTCGGAGCAGACGAACAGCCGGTTGCACTCCATGTTTGCGCAGTTGATGTACATGTCGCAGGGCTGGCCGGTGATATCGCAATGGCTGATCGGTTCCTCGTCCTCCGGGTTCACCGGCACCACCAGCCGGTCGTCAAAAACAAAGCACTTGCCCCGGAAATGCTGCCCGCCTTCCTCCCGGGCATAGTTGAGGATGCCGCCGTGCAACTGGTTCACGTCGCCGTACCCCTTCTTTTTCATCAGCACGGAAAACTTCTCGCACCGGATACCGCCGGTACAGTACATCAGGACCTTCTTTTCCTTCGGGATGCCGGCCGAGTCCAGCCACTTCGGAAAATCATAAAAATTCTCCACATCGGGGGTCAGGGCACCGTCAAAATGACCGATGCGCGACTCGTAATTGTTCCGCACATCGATCATCACATACTCCTTGCCCGATTCCATGACACGGCGCCACTCGGCGGGCGACAGCCGGGCGCCGCCTTCTGTGTTCGGGTCGAGGGGCTCATCCGCCCGCAGCGAGACGATCTCCGGACGTATTTTGATGATAAGCCGTGCAAACGGAACGGTATCGCACGCATCCTCCTTGAATTCCGTATCACCAAACCCATCGCGCGAACGAAGTTCCTTTTTGTATGCCTCGATCTCATCCACGCCGCCGGCAAGCGTTCCGTTGATCCCCTCCCCCGAGATGTAGACGCGTCCCTTCAGGCCAAGCCGCCGGCAAAGGCCGCGGTCCCCATCCACCCATGCCTGCGGATTTTCTATGAGGGAGAAGTTGTAAAAAAGGATGACACGAAATGGGTGTGACATAAATTTGTTCTGCACTTCGTTAATGGTACATTTAGACAAAACGGTGAAACGGCCGGTTATCATGTGGGATGGTGCCGGTTATCACATGACGCTGGCCGGCATGGCACATGAGCGCGCGGGCACGCACACTGAAAAAATCATCAAAAACTTTGACAGACCTGACGCCTCAAAGTACCTCCCTGATATCGGGACCGTGGACAGCCATAAGGGCGTTGCTTTGCGTGCTGCCTCTTGTCTTTCTCTTCGCATTTCCCGGCAATGCAGCCGAACAGGCGGGAGGAGAGGGGCTTCAGCATTCCGCATCAGGTCCGAAAGATAGCAACCATGGCGATGCCATCAAATGCCTGACGCCCTGGATCATGCTTTACGGGGAGGATGCGTCGCGGGTGGATCCGCACATCCGTCGTAAAATTGAGGGCATCGACCGCCGTGAGATCAGCGATGCAGAGGTGCACCTGTCGCCGTCGGGGCGGTTCCGCATGGTTTTCCAACGCGAGGGGTTCCATGCCGTACCCTCCGATGACACCAACGACAGCGGCATCCCCGATTACATTGAACGCGCCGCGGAGTACGCCGACTATTCGTGGCAGCTACAAGTGGCCGAAATCGGCTTTGTAGATCCGGTGGGCTCCGACCCGCTCACCATCGAATTCCGAAATATCGGCGCGCGCACCTATGGCTACACCATCCAGGACGGCGAAACCACGCGCATCGTGGTCCACAACACCTTCCTCAACTTTCCGCCCAACGACGATCCCGACGGCCACCAGCTGGGCGCGCTCAAGGTCACCATCGCCCACGAGCTCAAGCACTCCATCCAGTACGCCACCAACCGCTGGCAAGGCAACGCCGGCAGCACGCACTGGGTGGAGATGGACGCCACCATGATGGAGAACATCGTCTTTCCGCAAGTGAACGATTACTACAACTACATCGGGGGGACAGCCGGCATCTTCGGCAATCCGGAACGCTCCACGCCTGTCGCCTACAGTCACGTCACCTGGTCGCTATTCTTCGCCGAACACCTGGGCATGCCGTACTGGGTGGATGTGTGGGACGAGGTGCGCCGCGATCCGCAGATACTGATGGTCCACGCCATGCGCCGGGCCATGAGCGGGGATCCGGACCAGGGCGTTGCGCGATTCCGTGAAATGTTTGTCCGCAACCATCTGTGGCATGCCACTTCAGGCAGGCGTACGGTGGATGGATACGGCTTCGCCGAGTCGGCGGCCTATCCCGATGCCGCCATAGAGCCTGTGGCGGCGCCTGTGCCCGATCCGTACGTGGAATCCGGGCAGCTTGCCACGCTCTCGGCGACCTACCGGATGTTCTACCCGGGACCGGGCCAGCTCGGACGGATTTCGATCTCTGCAAACCATGACCATGAAAACCTGGGCCTGGGTGTGCTGGCATACAAAAGCGACGGCTCCGTCAGGGAGTGGATCCCGGTCTCCGGCGCTGGCGGAATGGCCCTGACGACCTCCCCGTTTTTCGCAGCGCAGGTTGATTCCTTTCTGCTGGTGGTGGCCAATGCCGACAGGAGCATGCCGGTCTTGTACTCTCTGGATGTGGCAATCGAAAGTATTCCGGATGTGGTGGTGCTGGAGCAGAACTATCCAAACCCGTTTCAGGAGGCGGCCGGCAATCCCGGCACAACCATCATCTTCAGCATCCCGGAACAAGAGCGGGTGAGGCTGGCGGTCTACGACGTGACCGGCAGGAAAGTGGCCCTCCTGGTGGATGAGGATGCGGCACCAGGGCGCTATTCGGTACCCTTCGATGCAAAAGGCCTTGCGGCGGGAGTTTATTTGTATCGTCTGCGGACCGGAAGCGTGCAGAAAACCGGCAAAATGACGTTTGTGAGGTGAACGGAGGTGCAAATCCTGTGTAACAGTCTGTTTTTCTGTGTAATTTATTGAAATGGCAACACGCACACTCCATTATGCACCAATGACACTCCTTATAGGCCTGCTGGCTTTCGCGGCGGGACTCTGGCCGGGAGCGCTTGTGGCCGGCGTGCAAAGTGAGAGATCGCCGGTTGGCGGGGATCCTTCTGAATCAGTCATACGATGTTTTACGCCATTCCTGACAGGGCACGATCCCTCGCCGGACGTCCTGGAAACCGCGGGTATGGCCAGGGTGACCGACACCATTGAGGTGCACGCATACGAATCGGAGTCGGGGCGTTTCCGCCTGCTCTACACCACCGAGGGTCCCGACAGCGTCTGGAGCAAGGAAACCGGCATTGGCCCGCCGGGTGTGCCTGACTACATCGCCCTGGCGGCGCAGTATGCCGACTCTTCCTACCGCTACCAGGTGGAACAGCTCGGTTACACCGACCCGCTGAACAGCACGCGCTGCAACCCGGGCACCGGCCCTCAGCTCGACATCGTTTTCGGAGATCTGCGCACTTCGGGCGGGCAGAAAATCTACGGTTATTTTGACAACAGAACCCCGTCGCGCTTTTTTGTGAACAGCACATTCTCCGATCCGGCCTTCCAGCGCAACGATGACGACGACAAGATCCTCGGTGCCCTCAAAGTGACCATCGCCCACGAGCTCAAGCACGTTATCCAGTACACCACCAACTGTTTCAGCGGCAACGAGATAAATGTAAACTGGCTGGAGATGGACGCCACCTTGATGGAGAACGTGGTCTTCCCGAACGTCAACGATTACTACAACTACATCGGCGGCACCGCCGGCATCTTTGGCAACCCGCAGACACGCTTCCCGCGCGCCTACAGCCATGTTACTTTCATGCAGTACTACCACGAGGATTTTGGCCCGGGGTTTTGGGTGGATGTGTGGGACGAGATCGGTGAGGATTACCTGTCCGGGCGCAATATCCCCATGCTGGAAGCGATGCAGCGGGTTATTGACCGCTATCGTGGCGACCATATTGCGGGTGTGAATGGACAAGCCGGCGCCAATGATGTGGCGAGCAGCTATGGAACGGCGGACGCATATGGAACGGCGGGCTTGTACGGGCCATCAGATGCCGGGAAGCAGGCTCCCGGAGCTGCCCTCCCGGATCTCGAGAAGTCGCTGCTGCGCAACTACTTGTGGCATCTGGCATCGGGTGACCGCTCCCTGTTCAACTACGGATTCTCTGAGCGGGAAAACTACCCGACATCGCAGGTGGCGGGCAGTTTTGACGAAATCCCGGTCTGGCCGGACGCACCTACCACAGTTCCCTTTCACAGCGCCCGCTTCTATGAATTCCGGGCGGATCAGATGAATGCGGCCGGCGATGTGGCGCTCGCACTTTTCAACAGCGAGCTCCCCCTTGGCATCGGCTTCCTGGGCAAGGCCTACAACGGGGAAGTGTTTGAATTCCTAGTGAAAGCCGGCACCGAAAAGCGTCAAAAGCTGGTTTTTCCGGTCGACTGGAGCCACCTTGACTGGCTGGGGATTGTGACCATGAACACTGTTGGGGGCTCCTCTGTCAACTCTTTGCAGCTACTGGCCGGTGAAGGTCCGGCCATTGAGCGCATCCCGTATGGAAACATCACGAAAACCGGATCGATTACGGTGGAAGATGCGGGGTGGATGCTCTCCCGGGTCCTGAACCCGTCTGCCACCAGTCCTTTTGACCTGTTTCTTGCTGATGTTTCCGGAAACGGTACGATCACGCCTTTCGACGCCTCGCTGGTGCTGAAAAACCTGGAAAACGGAACCTCCTTCCCGCTTGATGACAATCTTGACAACCTGGGACCCGAGTGGAGCCGGTTTGAAACTATTGGCAACGATGACGCACCGCCGGCTGCCCCCGTATGGAACAAGGCTGCCCGGCCAGCGAAGTCACCGAGCGACCATGCGGACCCCAAAACAGCGCCCCCGGATACCGTGACGGCTAAGCTGATTCTGCTTGAAGATCAGGTGCTGGCCGAGCAGAAAATGGACATCCAGCTCCGTGTGGCGGTGGCGCAGGAGCTGCAAGGCGGACATGCGCCGGAGTGGAGCGCATTGTATATGGATGTGGAGGTCGATTTTCCACCCGATGACGGCGGTATGGGCCCGGGCGATCCGATCTCGCTGGAAATATCAGATATGTTGCCGGGAAATATGGATCCGGAGCTGCGAATCTGGAATTATGACGACGAGACGCACCGCTTGCGTTTCGTTTTTGCCTCATCGGGACCATTGGCCTCTGGCTTTGATCCCAACGGTTTGCTGACCCTGCGAATCGTACCAATGAACGAGGGTTATATCCACTTCCGTATCGCAGAGCTGCGGCTGGATGAATATGTTTACACTCTGGATCACCCTGCCATGGATACCATACGCGTGATGGGGCCGGTTTTTGCAGGGAAGCCCGACGACACCGATGCGGAACAACCCGTGGCTCTTTCATTGGAGCAAAATTACCCGAATCCCTTCAACCCGGAAACGATGATCCGCTTTTCGCTGCCGGAAGCCGGACATGCCACCCTCCATCTGTACGACATCACAGGTCGCCGCATAGCCACGCTGGCGGACGGTTTTCATGAAAGGGGAGAGCACCAGGTGCGGTTTGATGCAAGAGATGCGTGCACAATGAGCAGTGGTGTCTATCTGTACCGGCTTACCACATCAACCGGCGGATCGCTTACCCGCAAAATGACGATGGTTAAATAGGGGATTCGAGCAGTTTCACCGTCATTATCCGTCCCGAACCGGATTAATGACACCATTGTCTACGCCCATAAACCGCCATGCAGGGTCATCATAAAAAAGTCAGACTTCAGGAACGGCAGAATCTATGATAAGTGCTGTTCATTAGCTATTTTGCCACGGGCATTTTGTCCAAAAACAATCACATAATAGGGAGCATATCATGAATAAACATGCCATAATACTACTCTTTATCGGAGTTCTTTTCGTTTCGGGCTGCTACAATGCACGCGTTACAACCGGCCTTACACCATCCGCTCAAACCATAGAGGTGAAATGGGCGCACGGTTTTCTTGCTGGACTTGTACCGCCCAGCGCGCTGAATGTAGCCCAGGATTGTCCGAGCGGCGTCGCAATCGTTGAGACGAAGCTGTCTTTCCTAAACCTGGTTGCAAATGCCATAACATTCGGGCTCTACAGTCCGATGGAAATCACGGTCACTTGCGCAGCAAGCACGGCCGATATTCCCGCAGATGCGCCATTCCTTACCATCGATGAGGCAAAAGAAAAGGACCACGAAGCTATTGAGGCAATGGTACAGGATGCCATCAAATTCTCAAGCAAAAACAGCACTCCAGTATATCTGGCGCTCGGAGAGTTTTAGGGGCCCGGCAAAATATGGGAGCATGCCGCTCGTAGCGCTATCTGCCGTTTGATCTTGATGGATGCGGCTCCATATAATAATGGACGGGGTGGCATTTCTGCTTCTTGATAATAAAAAAACAGCAGGCCCGGCTTCAAAAATGTTGCCGGACCTGCTGTTCTTATAATGATCGATCGATAACTGTTTATCAGAGGGTGTAGCGAACACCGAACGATATGGCAAACTGGTCGAAACCGGTCAGGAACAGGCGCGGTTCGGCGTAAAGCTTGACGGCACCAAGATCGTATTCGCCGCCGACACCAATGCCGAGTGCAAGATCCGTGTCGGAAACCGACTCAGTCATTCCAAAAAATGATACCTCTGTACTGAAATAGTGTATCCCCAAACTACCAATGCCATAGAGTGTGATATCGTTTTCCTCATAGAAAAGGTAGTGGAAGTTTCCGTTCACTTCAAAGTAGGTGTTTGATATGCCGCTGGGCGAGTCTACAAGCCAGTAGATAAGATCACCACCGACCCTCATGTTCTCATTGAGTACATAGTACCCTCCAAACTGCAGGCCAAGTTCGCTTAATTTCTCGCCGTAGGCCAGACCACCACCCAGGGTAATCTCACCAGGATTGTTTTGGGCATTGGCTGTCGGTCCCCATACCAGCAGCGACAGCACTGCAAGCAACAACACGCTTTTATTTACTCTTGTCATAAAGCTCACCTTGTTTTTATATAGTTGGATAGAAAGTAAAGAGTTAACAGGCACATGAAGATAATAAGGTTTTTTGCAATAACAAATGCATGTGGGGGAACCTGCCATTTATGCCTGGGAGACGCATCCTCCAAGAACCGGAAGAGGTTTGTGCCTCAAACCGCAGTGTGCTCTTGAGACAGACGGAAATAGCCTGTCATGCCATCAAAACCCACGTTACTCCATCAATCGGAGGATAACCGCATCAGCCAGCTCCATGCCTTGTTCTGTCAGGCGCAGGGGGGCGCCCGATGCCATAAGTCCGCGGTTCCGGAACTCCTCAATCAGTCTCCGCTGCGACGGTGATAACGGCCGCCCATAGCGACTTGGGAGCTCATCAGGATCCACGCCACTCCGGGTGCGAAGCCCGGTCATCAGGCGCTCGCCGGCAAGGGTTGGCAGCGACAGTTTCTCGGCTTCCAGCTCATCCGGCGTGACCGGGTCGAATTCCGCCGGTTGCGGAGACACCGTTTTTGCCTGTGCGTCACTAGCGGCTAAAGAGACATCCCCCCGTTCCGCTTCAATCGTCCCGGTGTCGCTGCGCTCCCGCGATCCGCCGACGGCCGCATCCACCCATTTCCGGTACGTTTCCGATCCAACCAGGCGAGTCCAGCTATGGATGTCGGAGGGATGATACCACCGCATGGCGTTGCTGCCACCAGCCGGCCAGTAAAACGAGTGCGCGGCCGGACCCATACCCAGGTAGTTTTCGTGCTGCCAGTAGGCTGAGTTGTGCTGCGCCTCCTGTCCTGGCACGGCGTAATTGCTGATCTCGTAGCGTACCAGTCCGCCGGAGCCAAGTTCCTCCCGGATCATCCGGGCCTGCCTGGCCACGGTCTCGTCATCGGCCGGCTGAAGGCGTCCAAGCCCGGCCTGCTTGCCCAGCCGCGTGCGCGGCTCGATGGTCAGAGAGTAGGCGGAGATGTGCGGGGGGCGGTATGCCAGAAGCTGCGCCAGGTCGTCCGCCAATTGTGTGTCGGCTTGGTCCGGACACCCATAAATAAGGTCCGCACTCCACGAGGAGAAGCCGGCGCCGGTGACGGCGTCCAGCGCTTTCCGGGCCTGCTCAGTGGTGTGGGCACGGTGCATGAAATCCAGAAGATCGGGCTGGAATGACTGGATGCCCATGCTGAGCCGTGTGACGCCCATGGCGCGGAGCCCCGCAAGAAGCTCTGGTGTAACATCTTCCGGGTTCACCTCCACCGTGGTTTCGGCAAGGCCGGACAAGTCAAAATGGCGGTGAAGCGCCTCGAAAATCCGATCCAGCTGCGCTACGGGCAGCCGGGAAGGCGTGCCTCCGCCAAGGTAAAGCGTCCGGAGGGGATCCGACGGGAAGGGAGAGCCGCCATGGACGGGCACGGCCGCAATCTCTTGCACAAGCGCATCCACAAACTCCGGGATCAGCCGGTCGCGGGTCACAAAATAGAAGTCGCAGTAGGAACAGGCCTGCTTGCAGAAGGGGATATGGATGTAGATGCCGCTCATGGGGACGGGGTTTCAGCTGAATGACATTGCCGCCGGCCGGTCAGTCGATAACCGGGCGCCACCAGGTCCGCAGCAGGTGCGCCGCATTGCCGACGATGAACAGGAACCCCTCGCCGAAGAGGAACCAGAGCCGTGAGGCGAGGGCGATGGTGGTGGCCTCCGCCACGCTGATGCCCAGCTGGTTGAGGTAGATGACAATCATGGTTTCCCGCACGCCGATGCCGCCGGGCGCGAAAAACGCGAGGATGCCGATATTGGCGGCAAGCGGGAAGCAGAGGCCGGTCAGCCAGGGCACGTCATATGGTACCAGCGCCTGCACCAGAAAGTAAAAGCCGGCCGCCCAGATCCCCCAGTTCAGGATGCTGTATGGCACTACCCGCCGGATCATGTGCCAGTCAAGCGGGGTGATGTTGACCTCACGCTTCATCAGTTTGGCCATCACCCGGTTGATGATGCCCGGAAGCAGGTTGCTGAGTACAAGCGGTGTGAGTCCGAGCCAGACAATGATACCGGTTACGCCGCCAGGCGAAAAATTGCCCGCCAGGTTGTAGCCGATCAGCCCGAGCAGGAACCCGGTCCAGATACTTATGATCTGCTCTTTGAAAGAGAGCAGAGAGAGGGGGCCCAGGTCGTGGTTGCTGTGCTTCTCGACATAGGCGGACCGTCCCAGCAGGATCCACAGACGCCCCGGGATGTATTTGCCGAAGATCGTGAGCCCGGCGCTGGCCATTATGGTGCGCGTGCGGATGTCGCGGTACTCTGAGCCCAGCACCTTCCCCCAGCAAATGCTGTAGAACAGGAAGCCGGTCCACAGAAAAATCACGGAATAGAACAGGAAGAGAAAAGAGTGGACCTTCGGCTTGATCAGGTAATCGGCATAATAGAGCCCCACCAGAAGAAAAATCAGCGATGTGTAAATAATGATCTTGCTCAGATGTCGGGACAGGAATACAGGCAAAGCGGAGCGGGATTGTATTGGGTGGATGCGGCCGTGCCGGGCGCGTTCATCGGCGGTAAAACGGGTTGGTTTCGTAGGTGTCCTTCTGCTGGTAAGCCCTCAGATAGGTGACATAATTGTCGGATGCGGTTACCAGCGAGGCGATTTCCTCGTCGGTGAGCCGGCGGACCGGCTTGGCGGGCGACCCCATGCAAAGATGGCCGGAGGGCATGGTCTTGCCGGGCGGGACCAGGCTGCCGGCCGCTATCATGCAGTCGGGTTCGATGACAGCATGGTCCAGGATAACCGAATTGATGCCGACAAGCACGCGATCGCGGATGGTGCATCCGTGGATGACAGCGCCATGGCCGATGGTGACCTGGTTGCCGATGCGGGTCGGCGCCGTCTTGTTGGTCACGTGGATGCAGCAGTTGTCCTGTACGTTGGACCGCTCGCCGATGTCGATGAAGTTCACGTCGGCCCGCACGGTGGCATGGAACCAGACACTCGACTCGCTTCCCATCCGCACATCGCCGATCACATCGGCACTGGGGGCCACGAAACAGCTTTCGTCAAATTGCGGACGGGCATTGAGGAATTCGTAAATCATGGGTCGGAGATTTTCCGGTGGGATGGTTCGGGCTTCCTGGGCACAGCCACTTTGCAGCCGGATGGACAATCCCGGCGCATTGCGGCGCCATTCAGTAAACGACGGCAACCCCTGTCATAATCTGCAAAAAAACCATCCAAAAAAAGTCCGGCATATTTCAATTTTTCGGATATATTATCCACATCCGAACCGTCGGAAGTATTCCTCTTTTTTGCGCCAAAGCCGATCAATACGTATACTGGCCCATTCGTGTGTAGAAAATCTGTTGATTATCAGGGTCACGTAGCATGTCCATGACGATTTTGATCGTGCTCATGTGTGTCCGGGAACAGACCCGGCCATGGACAGTTCATGTAAGCAAAGGTTTATGACTACTTTTCTTGAATGGTTTGAGTTTCTTGCAGTGACATTTGCCGATACGGCTTGGGGTATGCCGCTTCTGGCACTGCTACTCGGTGGCGGACTCTTTTTCCTGGTCTATTCCCGTTTTGTGCCCTATCGCCACTTTGGCCACGGACTCCAGATCCTCACGGGCAAGTACGAAGACCCGAATGCCCAGGGCGATATCACCCTCTTCCAGGCGCTTTCCGGCGCTCTCGCCGCAACCGTGGGCATGGGTAATATCGGCGGTGTGGCCATCGCCATCACCATGGGCGGTCCCGGCGCGCTTTTCTGGATGTGGATGAGCGCCATCGTCGGCATGGCCACCAAGTTCTTCACCTGTACGCTCGCGGTCATGTACCGGGGCAAGGACACCAGTGGAAAGGTACAGGGCGGGCCGATGTACTACATAATGGAGGGGCTTGGGAAAAAGTGGAAACCACTCGCCATCTTCTTCTCGCTGGCCGGGCTCATCGGGTGCATGCCGATGTTCCAGGCCAACCAGCTTACGCAGATCATCCGTGATGAGATCCTGATACCCTTTGAATTCGTCGCCGCCGATGCCCACTTCTGGGGTGACCTGACCGTTGGCATCATCATTGTCTTCCTGGTATCCCTGGTCGTGCTCGGAGGCATCAAGCGCATCGGACAGGTGGCGTCAAGCCTGGTGCCGCTCATGGTGCTGGTGTACGTGATTTCGGTGGTGTACATCATCATCAACAACTTTGCGGATGTCCCCTATTATCTCCGCCTCATCGTCACAGATGCCTTTACCGGAAATGCCGTTGCCGGAGGAGCCGTTGGCGTGGTGATCATTACAGGTATCCGCCGCGCGGCCTTTTCCAATGAAGCGGGGATCGGCACCGAGGCTATGATGCACGGAGCCGCGCGCACCAACGAACCGGTGCGGGCCGGGCTGGTCGCTATGGTCGAGCCGGTCATCGACACCATCATCATCTGCACCATGACCGCTCTCGCCATACTCATGACCGGTGTCTGGACCACCAGCGACGCCGATGGCGTCACCCTCACGGCGCAGGCGTTTGATGCCGCCATCCCGTCCATAGGCGTCTACATACTTGTATTCTGTGTGGTCATCTTCAGCATCACCACCATGTTCACCTACTCCTACTATGGCACCAAATGTCTCGGCTTCCTGATAGGTGCCGAGCGGCAGCACTACTACAACTACTTCTACATCTTCTCGATTCTTCTGGGCTCGGTTGCTTCCATCACAGCCGTCATTAGCCTCATCGACGGCATGTACGCCATGATGGCCATCCCGACGATGACCGCCACACTCATCCTCTCACCGAAAGTGTACCGCGCAGGCAAGGATTACTTCCGGCGGATGGAAGAGGAAAAACGACAGGCCGAGTACGAAGGCGACGATGACGACTACTGATCCCGATGGGAACCGATATCCCTGGCAACGATAATAAAATCCGGGAGGATCCGCTTTGGCGGTGCCCTCTGCCGGATGATAGCAATGATCTCTGGCTGTACGCGCAATTCCTGAAGGAGTTGAGCAATCGGATCGCGGATCAATCCAGCCATATTATCGGACACAGTGAGAAGGGAGAGCCGATCCTCGGGTTTGTTTTCGGGCACGGACCGGTAACGGTAAGCCTGGTTGCAGGAGCGCATGCCGATGAGCCGGTCGGTCCCAATACCCTGTACCGGCTGGTGCTGGAAATCCATGATAGCCCGCGTCGCTTCGGAGCGCTGCTTGAGCAGTTTCGATTCCTGGTCATCCCGCATGTGAATCCGGACGGGGACGCCGCCAACACTTCGTGGATTGCCCGCTGGCCGGAACTGGCACCGTTCCTTGCCGGCATGAAGCGCGAGCCACCGGGCAGGGATGTGGAATTCGGCTACCCGGACATGCGGCCGGAAAACTGCGCCGCATCCGCTTTCTGGGAACGCTCGGGGCCGGTACAACTGCATTTCAGCCTGCATGGCATGCAGTTCTCGGAAGGATTCCTGCTGCTGGTCAATGACGAATGGGAAGATCGCAGCCGAACGTGGCGAGATGGCTTTGCCAGGATGATGCGCACAGAGGGGCTGCTGCCCCACGACCACGACCGGGGCGGGGATAAAGGGTTCAACTACATGGGGCCGGGATTCACATCCACCCCGAAAGGAACGGCCATGCGAGATTTTTTTCTGAAGGAAGGGGACCCGGAAACCGCATCGCTGTTCCACCAGAGTTCCATGGAGTTCCATCTGGAGCGGAACCCCGGAGCCTTGTGCATGGTGACCGAGCTTCCTCTTTTTCTGGTGGATAATTCCGGCCGGCCCGGTATCCCGGAAAATTATCTGGCGATGAAGCAGGAGTGGGCAGCTCTTGAGGAGCAGGGCCGCGAACCAGGCCCGGGGCATGTAGATCGGCTGGTGGAGAAATACGGGATTAGGCCATTACCCCTGGGAATGGCGATGCGGCTGCAACGCCGTACGGTGCGCGGGGCCATGGACCTGGCGCAGGGCTGGTTTAAAAAATCAGAACAATGCCGCGCAGGCAATTGACATTGAACGAAAATATTCGGTTCTTGTCCCGAATAATGATCAGCCAGAATTCATATCGTTTGAGGACAAGCAGTGTTCGCCGTTTTCGCCGTCGCCTGGTCGCCGGTGCGTGTGAAGATTTTGTCTGATACAAAAGAGAATTTGTTGGTGTTTGCAGGGCAGGATCTTCGCGGGTTCTGCTTTTTTTTTGCCTATTTTTATAGGTATTCTTTTTCATAAACCATAAGCTGCAGCCGTTTTGATCCGGTTCGGGTATCAAAGCTGAATCCGGAACGGCAAAAAGGGTAAAATAAATATGAGTAATCCCATTGTATTGGCCTATAGTGGCGGTCTTGATACCAGTTTTTGCATCCCCTATCTGAAAGAAAAATACAAGACGGATGTCCATGCCGTCATCGTGGACTGCGTTGGGCTAACGCGCACTGAAAAGGAGGTGATCCGCAGTCGCGCCCTGAAGCTTGGGGCTGCAGAATTTGCGTGTGTGGATGGTTTCCCGCCTCTTTACGACCGGATTCTTTCCTACCTGATCAAGGGTAACGTGCTTCGCGACCGCACCTATCCGCTGAGTGTCGGTGCCGAGCGCTACATTCAGGCTGAGTTGATCATGGAATACGCCAGGGAGCAAGGGACCAGCAGGGTTGCCCATGGCTCCACCGGAGCAGGCAACGACCAGGTGCGGTTCGATGTAGCCCTGCTGAACGGCCTGGAGAACGTGGAGATTATCGCCCCGATCCGTGACGAAGGCCTTACGAGAGAATTCACCACTGCCTTCCTCAAAGAGCGGGGGTTCAATATCCCACAAAAAACCACCAATTATTCCATTAATGACGGTATTTGGGGGACCAGCGTCGGTGGTACCGAAACCCTTGTGAGCGACCAGCCCCTTCCATTTGAGGCGTTTCCCAATCTCAAACCGCCGCACACCCTGGATGATGAACCGGAAGAGATCACCCTTGATTTTACGAACGGACTTCCGGTTGCCGTCAACGGCCATCAGATGGATCCGTCAGCCCTGCTTTCCGTGCTGCGCGAGTTCGGGCGCTACCACGGCATCGGGCTTGGCATGCACCTGGGCGACACCATCCTTGGCATCAAAGGGCGAATCGGCTTCGAGGCCCCTGTAGCGCAGATCGTCTATCTGGCCCACCGTGAGCTGGAGAAACTGGTGTTGAGTCAGGACCAGCGCCAGCTCAAAGACCAGCTGGGTGACCAGTACGGCGCAATGCTGCACGAAGCCAAGTACTACGACCCGGTGATGCGCGATATCGAAGCCTTCTTCAACTCCACCCAGGCCCGGGTATCCGGCGACGTGACACTCTATGCCTGCCGCGGCAACCTGTTCCCGCTCAGGGCATCCTCCCCGTACAGCATCATGAACAGTGACGTGGCTAAATATGGCGAGGAATCAAGCGGCTGGGATGGCAGCGAGGCCAGGGCCTTCTCGAAACTCTACAGCATACGCACACAACTTTACAAGAAAACGCGGTAACTCGCGTCTGCGCACGATAAAAGACATATGGGACTTACAGAAATAAAAGCGGATATCATCGCCTCAAGCTCGGCATCGGTTACACTGGACCAAACTGTAAAGCTGGCTCCAAACATTGTTGCTGAGGAAGGCTATATTCTTGCGGTAAAAACACTTGACACAAAAGACCGCTATAATCAGATCGAGACCAGCGGCGGGGTTATCATCCCGTACGGAAAAGATCAGGTGATCGTCGGGGCGTTGGGCGAGCGCCAGGCGCTGCGCGGCTACAGCGGCATCGTCCCCCGCTCCATCAAGAAAGGGGACATCCTGCACATCCTCAACATGGGTGGCATTATCGGAAACTGCCAGTCACCGCATCCCGACCACGGTCCGGCCATGCGGGTGGAGGTGCTTGGCGCGGTGATGATCGCCGAGGATGAAGGTGACCCGGGCATGTTCAAGCACGCCTGCATCCAGGATTTTGCCATTGATTGGGCCTATAACCTGACGGAAAGCGCTCCGCTGATTGCCGTGACCGGAACCTGTATGAACGTAGGAAAGACCATGGCGGCTACGATGATCGTCCGCCAGCTTTCTGCAAAAGGCTACAAGGTGGCAGCGGCCAAGCTGACCGGTGCCTCGCTCATGCGCGACACGCGCGAGATGAAAGAGAACGGCGCCATCGCCTCGGCGCACTTCGGAATGGCAGGACTCGTATCCACCACCGGTAAAAACATCCTCCCGATGGCCAAGGGACTCATAAAATACCTCAATGAGTTCAATCCGGACGCCATCATCCTGGAATTCGGTGACGGGATCATCGGCGCTTACGGGGTGGACAGCCTGCTCATGGACAAGGAGCTGATGCAGTTTACGCGCACCCATGTGGTTGCAGCACAGGATTTTATGGGATGCTGGTCCGCCGACCACTTCTTCCGCAAGCGGTATACCAGTGCCATATCCATCATCACCGGTCCGGTCACGGACAACCTGGTAGGTGTCCAGTTCATCCAGAACACCCTTGGAATCCGAGCCGTGAATGCCGTGGCCGAGCCAAAAAAGCTGGGTGACATGGTTGCCGAGATAACCTTTGCCGCACCCCCCAAAAAGGAGCCTTTCCTATGAGTGAGACCATTTCCGTCTCCGTTGCCGGGGCCAGCGGGTACACCGGCATGGAGGCCATCCGCATACTGCACGGACATCCGAATGTGAAACTCACCAGCTTGTATGGAAGCAAGTCGGCGGGGACGGTTTTCTCCAGCCAGTACAGGGGAATGGAGTCGCTTGTGGACCTGCCCATCCTCCCGTTTGAAGAACTGGCTTCGGATTCTTCGGATGCGATTTTTCTGGGCCTGCCGCACGGCAAATCGGCCGATGCGGCCAACGTGCTCTTCGATGCCGGCTACAAGGGGCGTATTGTGGATATGAGTTCGGATTTCAGGCTCCGCGACCCTGCCGCCTATGAGAAGTGGTACGGATGGACGCACCCCCATCCGGAGCTGATCGGCCGGTTTGTGTACGGCCTCACGGAATGGTACCGCAGCGACATACGCCTGGCCGACCATATCTCCAATCCGGGATGTTTTGCCAGCGCCATACAGCTGGGGCTGCTGCCGTTTGCCAAAGCCGGATTGGTGGATTCCTGTGACGTTACCGGCATCACCGGTTCTTCGGGATCGGGAGCGTCGCCGTCGGCCGGTACCCATTTTTCGAGCCGGTTTGGCAATGTGAAGGCCTATAAAGTGTATGCGCACCAGCACATCGGCGAAGTGAACCAGACCCTGGCCGACCAGCTCGGGGTAGCGCAGCGCGCTGATGGCGCTGCCGGATCCACCTCGCCGGCATCAGCCGATGGTGCTGCGGCTGGTTCCGGAAAACTTCCGGAAGTCAGGTTCGTGCCCGTATCCGGACCCTTCGTTCGCGGTATCTGGATGACCATCACCTTTACGCTTCTGGACGATGCCAGCGCCGGGGAAGTGCTCGAGGAAGTTTATTACAATGCACCGCTTGTGCGGTTGCAGGAAGGCATGCCCGAATTAAAGCAGGTCGTTGGCAGCGCCTTCACGGATATCGGATGGGTTCAGCAGGGACGGCAGGTTGCCATAGGCGTGGCCATTGACAACCTTCTCAAGGGCGCCGCCTCGCAGGCTGTCCAAAACCTGAATCTGATGATGGAATGGCCCGAAGAAACCGGGCTCACATTTCCGCCGGCTGTCCTCTGACAGCGCATCCGGGTGATGCCGGCTGTCGAGGTTGCCGTCCCTGACCTGCGTATTTGTGGCAAAATGCGACCTCATGATTTGAAGATCAAAACAATGACAACAACGCTCACTGACAGAACAGCACATTTCATCCATCTCTCCGACCGGGACGATGCCGAACTCCGGGAGCTGCTTCGCCATGCCCGAAACCTGAAGCAGGACGATTTCCGCGAGCCGGTGGCCGCAGGCAAGACCATAGGACTGATCTTCCTGAACCCATCGCTCCGGACCCGCATATCGTTCGAAACGGCGGCCGTCCACCTCGGCGCAGGCACATCCATCATCCAGCCCGGACAGGGCGTTTGGACCTTTGAGACACGCACCGGCGTGGTGATGGACGGTGACCGGACCGAACACCTGAAAGAGGCGGTGCAGGTGATTTCGCGGTATGTCGATCTCATCGGCGTGCGGGCATTTGCGGGGATGAAGGACCTGGACGAGGATCTGGAGGATCGCCTGCTGGAGGATATTGTCCGCTACGCCACCGTGCCCGTCATCAACATGGAGAGCGCGCGTGAGCATCCCTGTCAGGCACTGGCAGATGGACTCACGCTGATGGAGCGGTTTGAGGGGCGTCCGGAGGGACGCAAGTTCGTCCTCAGCTGGGCGCCGCACCCCAAGCCGCTGCCCATGGCCGTGCCGAACAGTGCGCTTGAGATTGCGGCACGTCTTGGCATGGATGTGACACTGGCATGTCCGCCGGAGATGAAACTGCCCGATGTGGTCCTGGACCAGGTGGAGGCCCATGCCGCACGTAACGGCGGGCGGTTCATTGTGGAGCACGATCAGGATGAGGCTTTTGCCGATGCCGATGTCGTCTACGGAAAATCATGGGCGGCGCCCCTGGCCTATCACGATCCGGAAGCCGAAAACGAACTACGCACCACCGTCTACGGCAACTGGACCATCGACACAAAGATAATGTCCCTGACCAACCGGGCGTCATTTATGCACTGCCTGCCGGTTCGACGAAATGTCGTGGTCACCGACAAGGTGCTCGACGGCCCTGATGCCATCCATGTAGACCAGGCCGAAAACCGTCTTCACGCTCAGAAAGCGGTACTTATGAAACTGATGGGGCTGCATCCATGAGCACGATCCTAGTAAAACTGAGCGGCAATATCATTGCCGACACCAACGCCCTGGGCAAGCTGGCGGAGTTTATCCATGAACGCCGCACCAGCGGTGACCAGGCGGTGCTTGTGCATGGTGGCGGCAAGCAGATCAATGAGCTCAGCCAACGCCTGGACCTGCCCGTGCACCAGGTGGCCGGACGCCGCATCACGGATGAAAACAGCCGCGAAGTGCTGCTTTATACCGTCGGTGGCAGAGCCAACCGAGAACTGGTGGCTTTCCTGCGCGGCAACGATATTTCGTCAGTGGGGGTCTCCGGTGTGGATGGAGAACTGACAACGGCATTTCGTCGCCCACCGCTCGAGATTGACGGCGAGCCTGTTGATTTCGGACTGGTCGGCGAGATAGCGTCGGTGGATCGCACCCTGATAGAGCATCTCCTGAAGGGCGGCTATGTGCCGGTTATCGGCTGTCTGACCTGGTCGCCGGAGGAAGGCATCCTCAATATAAATGCGGATACGTTTTCCATCCGGATAGCTTTGGCCCTGCAGGCCAGCGAGCTGATCATGCTCATGGATCCGCCGGCCGTCCTCGACGGCGAGGGCAAGCCCATCGCGGAATTGCGCCATGCCGACTGGCAACGCGGGCTGGAAGAGGGCTGGATCACCGATGGAATGAAACCGAAACTGCAAACGGCCTTCGAAGCCCTTGACAAAGGGGTGGCATCCGTTATCCTGGCCAATGCGGACACGCTGGCCGCAGGGGGCGGAACCCGCATCCAACCATGAAAAAAATTCACGAAATACCGGTCACGGAGCTGCTGAAGCAGCTGATCCGCTTTCCAAGCATAAGTACGGAGGAGCGGGATCTGGTGGACTGGCTCGAGGAGCAGGTTGCCGCTGCCGGGCTGTTGGATATCGAGCGGTACGAAGACAACCTCATCTTCCATCTGGGAAGCGGGCGGCCGTGGCTTTTCCTGAACTCACACTCCGACGTGGTGCCGCCTTCGGTTCGGCATGTCGGCAACCCGTTTGAGCCGGTGGAGAAGGGGGGGCGTATTTACGGTCGGGGAAGCACCGACGCCAAGGGCCCCGTCAGCTGCATGCTCAAGGCGCTGCTGAACCTCGCAAAATCGGGCTATGAGCCGCCGGGACGCGTTTCACTGGCCGTGACCGTGTGCGAAGAAAGCGCCGGGGAGAACAACGGCATGTTCCGCCTGCGCCGTACCATCGAACGCCCGGATGCCGCGCTGATCGGCGAGCCGACAATGCTTCACCCGTGCGCCGCACAAAAAGGGCTGCTCATCCTCAAGCTGGAAACGGAAGGGGAAGCAGGACACGCCGCCCGGGTGACCGGTCCGAATGCCATTTACGAGATGGCGGCCTGCCTTGAAAAGCTGCGCAAGATCTCATTCCCGAAGGAAAATCCGTTCATTGGCACCACCCGTATCACCCCGACAACCATCCAGGGCGGAACGGCGCGCAACGCGCATCCCGACGCCTGCGAGGTGTATGTGGACATCCGCACCATCCCGGATGTGCCCAATGAGGCCATCATCGAACGTTTCCGGCAGGAACTGGGCATCCCGATCAGCGTTTTCAGTGACAGGTTCGTATCCGTAAGCACCGATCCCGACCACCCAATCGCCCTTGCGGCGACAGGGGTGACCGGCAATCCGCTGTTCGGTTCGCCCACGACCTCCGACTGGGTATTCCTGGCGGATGTGCCCACGATCAAAATCGGCCCCGGCAACAGCAGCGACTCGCACACGGCCAACGAATCCATCGCGATCTCGCAACTGGAGGAAGGGGTGCCCGCCTATGAGCAGATCATACGGCGCTATTTTGAACTTGTCGGGGGTAAATGACCGACACCTTTCGCCAACAACCGTTTCACAACCGAAAACAATACAGTAACTGTTAATCGAATAGTTACCCGCGCTCGCACAACATCTGACATCCGTATCACAACCGGCAATAGCATTACAACTTGTTCCCTCACCGGACAGGCAAATCCAAATAGACACAGACCATGAAAACCCTTTGGCAGAAAAAAAAGGATGACGAGGAGCAGGGCCCGGGGCCCGACCGCACCTGGTTCTACCGGTTCACCGCCGAGGAGGACAGGGAGCTGGATCGCCGCCTGGTGCCATACGATATCCTGGTAAACCTTGCGCAGGCCCGGATGCTGCACCGGATCGGTGTGTACAACGATGCCGGTTACGCCGGCGTCACCGGGGCTCTGAAGCAGGCATGGGAGGAGTGGTCCGCCGGCAGGTTCGATCTGGGTCGGGATGACGAGGATGTGCACTCCGCGGTGGAGCGGTTCCTGACGGAAAAGGCGGGTGCCGAAGGGGCGCGCATCCACACGGGCCGCTCGCGCAACGACCAGGTCCTGGCAGACATGCGGCTCTACATGAAGGCAGAAATCCTCGAAATTGCCGATGGGTGGGCAGCCATTGCCGATCGCCTTGCGGAGCTGTCGGACCGCCAAAAAGGGCTCTTCTTTGCCGGCCTCACGCACACACAGCCGGCCATGCCCCATTCCGTCGATGCCTGGGCGGCCGGATACTACGATCTCCTTGTGTCGGACATGGCGGCCCTTCGCAGCGCCTATGAGCTGCTGGACCGCTCGCCCCTGGGCAGCGCTGCCGGCTACGGCGTGCCGCACATCCCCGTCGATCGCGAGTATGTTGCCGAAGCACTCGGCTTTGCAGGCGTGCAGCTTCCCGTTGCCGCTGCACAGCTGTCGCGCGGACGGTTCGAGATGCAGCTGGCCGACGCGCTCACCTGCGGCGCGCTCACCTTCAACCGCATGGCTGCCGACGTTGTGCTGTTCATGCACCCCTCGCTGGGCCTGGTCACCCTGAGCGAAGACCAGGTCTCCGGCAGCAGCATTATGCCGCAGAAAAGGAACCCCGACGCGTGGGAGCTGATCCGCGGCGCCTGTCACGGGATCGCATCCTCCCGAAACCACCTTGCCGCCGTACCGGCCAACCTCACATCGGGGTACCACCGCGACCTGCAGGTGGTCAAGAAAAGCATCATGTCCGCCCTGGAATCATCGCGTATGCTGGCCGAGGCCGTGAGTCACGCGCTTGCCGGACTCGCATTCGACCCGGATGCCGCCGCCCGGTCGCTCACACCGGAAGTGTTTGCCACCCATGAGGCCAACCGGCTGGTCTCCGAGGGCGTGCCGTTCCGGGAAGCGTACCGGAAAGTGGCAGCCATGCAGGAAGAATATCGTAAAAAGAGGATGGATGCGGGTGCTGCCCCTTCGCCGGATACGGCTGAAAGTGATGTGCTTGCCGCCGCGTACCACCACTCGGGCGCGCCCGGGTCCGGGCTGCCGGATACATTGCGCCGGGCTGCCGGTCGTTTCCGTGAGTGGACGGATAAGCAGAAAAAGCACATGGAGAGGATCCGTCAGGACCTTCTGGAAACCGGAAAACCGTAAAAAAACGTTGTGTCCATCAACGAATAAAAGTATCATTCAGTAAAAGAGTAACGGAGCGAGCTTATGTTAGAAGAGATTAAAAACAGATTCCAGGCAACCTGTCTGTGTGCCGCCGTCGGAGAGGCCGTGGGCATGCCGGCCGAGCAGATGAAGCCGGAACAGGTTGCTTCCACTTTCGGGACCATCACCGGCTTCCGGGACCGTCCGGAAGCGGAAGACTTCAGCCCGGTTGCGGCCGGACAATCCACGCGTCAGACAGAAGCGATGCTCGCTGTGCTCGCCTCGGCAGCGCCCCTGCCAGACCTGCAGGAGTTTGCCTTTACCATCAAGCAGGCGCTCAACAAATACCCGGAAAAATGGCCGAAATCGACCACTTTTGCCTGGCCGCCTTTCCCGGACGGTGGACACTACACCTTCTCCTTTGCCATCCCCGCCGCGCGGCTCTTCCATGAGGGTCGCGTCTCCGTCGATGAGCTGATCGCGTGGATGCACTCCCTGACCCCGTCATCGGTGGTCTGGCAGCAAAGCATCTGGCTTTATCTGCGCCTGCTCGACTACCTCTTCGGGGTGGATCCAAAAGAGTTTGACGCCGACGAATTCCTCGAGAATGCCACTAAATTCATTCTGGAAGCCGAACGCCACTTCCCCGGCGACTACAAGATCCGACGGCGCATGCAGGTCACAGAGCCGATGATGGACGAGCCCCTCGAAGACATCGCCAAATCATGCGGCGACGTGAGCAAACTTGCCGAGGACATGATCACTTTCGTAGGCGCGGTCTTCTACCGCCACCACAAGGACTTCAAAACCGCGGCCCTGGCAGCAGCCAACCTGGGCGGCGCCAGCGAAGCCTCCTGCTTCTATCTGGGAAGCCTGTTCGGAGCGCTGGGCGGATCCGAAGCGTTGCCCGAAGACTGGCTCGGCGGGTATGCCGAACGCGATCGTGTGGAAGCCGCACTTTCAGCTTTTGAAGAACGTGCCGGAAGCACCGCGTAACAGAGGCAGCGACCCGCGCATCATCCCGCTGGAAATCCTGATGCAGGCCTACGCCCAGGGGATCTTCCCCATGGCGGAATCGCGCGACGACCCCGAAATGAGCAAACTGGCACTCTTCCACTGCCATCAGGTTCTGGTGGATGGGGGCTTTCAGCTTTGGGACGTCCAGTTTTTCACCCGCCACCTGGCGCAGTTCGGATGCCGTGAGATCAATGCCAAGGCCTACCGGCTTCTCCTGGCCCGCGCGCTGAAGCAAAAAGCCAGCTTTGCCGGAAGGGAAGGAACTATGTAGCGGCCGCTAAAGCGGCGCTCCAGGCTCCTTCTGTGATCCACGCCCCAGCACCCCGGGACTCATGCGCCGGTTTGGTTGCCTCAGGTCACAACATGCCAATCCTGCCCCTCCTCTGTTTGGAGAGCGTTTTTTTTCGTATCTTCTGTAATTAGCCTTCCTTACTGAGCAAAACTGCACCAATCCTCCCTTTCCGGAAGATTTCGAGTATACGACAGCAATGACGATGAGGGAGATGAACGGCTGTCCGGACTCCCGCAGCGCCACAAGGCGGCAAGCCGCAAGGTGGACCAGGCCAGATGCCGCGCCAACGTTGTGGCGGCAGGCCGGACGGGGGAGTATCCGTAAAAGCAGTATTTGAAATGAGGACTGCCGGGCAGGCAGAAATCCAACAGTTACCAAAACAGAAAGAATTGAATACAGAAACATTCGCCAATCTTGGCATCAGCACACCCATCCTCAAAGCCATCGGGGACCTTGGGTACGAAGCACCATCCAAAATCCAGGCCGCCGCCATTCCGAGCATCATGTCGGGACGCGATGTGGCCGGCCAGGCACAGACCGGCACCGGCAAGACAGCCGCTTTCGCCATTCCGCTGCTTGAGGACATCGACCCAAAACTGCGGACGGTCCAGGCCATTGTCATGTGTCCCACCCGCGAACTGGCCGTACAGGTCACCGGCGAGATCATCAAACTCGCCAAGTACATCGACGGCATCCACGCCACCCCGGTCTACGGCGGACAGCCCATCGACCGGCAGATCCGGCAGATCCGCGACGGGTCGCAGATCGTCGTCGGTACGCCCGGACGCGTCATCGACCACCTCAAGCGCGGCACCCTGTCGCTCAACCTGCTGAAGATGGTGGTGCTGGACGAGGCCGACGAGATGCTCAATATGGGTTTCCGGGAGGATATCGAGACCATCCTTAGCTACACGCCCGAGGATGTGCTCCGGCAGACGATCATGTTCTCGGCCACCATGTCGCCGGATATCCGCAAGATCATGGACCTCTATTTCAATGACCCCGTCACCGTGAAGGTGGAGGGCAAGACGCCGTCGGCGGAGGGTATCACCCAGTATGTGGTGGAGGTGCGCGACTCCATGCGCACCGAAGGTATCTGCCGGCTCATCGACCTGCACAACTATGCGCTTTCACTGGTGTTCAGCAATACGAAACGGACCTGCGACCAGCTCGTAGAGGAGATACGCTCGCGCGGGTATTCCGCGGATGCGTTGCACGGCGACATGACCCAGCGGGTGCGCGACAAGGTGATGCGCTCTTTCCGCGAGGGCCGGATCGAAGTGCTCGTGGCTACCGACGTGGCCGCCCGCGGGCTGGATGTGGAAAACGTGGACGCCGTTTTCAACTACGACATCCCGCAGGATCCTGAGTACTACGTGCACCGGATCGGCCGAACCGGCCGGGCGGGAAAAAGCGGGGTGGCCTACACCTTTGCCACCGGACGCAAATACCGGAGCATCCGCTACATCGAAAACAAGCTGAAGATGCGCTTCCCGGTCATTCCGCTGCCCTCCATGAAACAGGTGGCGGCATCGGTGCGCGATGTGATGCGCGACGAGATCCGCGAGGTGCTGGAGTCGGGCGGATTGCGCCCCTGGGTGGAGCAGGTGGAGAGCATTTCCGAGGACGGATTCGCACCGGTGGAAGTGGCCGCTGCGCTGCTGAAAATGCGGGAGGATGCGTCCCTGCCGGATCGCTACCGCAACCCCGGAGAGGAGATCATAGAGGAGTCCCGGGAGCAGCCGTCGGACAGGCCGCGTAAAAAACCGGCCGGCATCGGGAAAAAAAAGAAGGCGAAAACAGGCAAAAAGTCCGGAAAAGCAAAAAAAGAGCCGTTTTATGCACCTTTTGTCAAGAAGAAGAGCGCAGGCAAGAAATCTGCGGGCAAGAAAGGTGCCGGTGCCGGTAAAAAAAGGCAAGGATAGCAACCCCCCGACAAACGCCGTGCTTGTCCCCCTGTGAGTCAGGTCGAACTTGTGTGCCGTGGTGCAGGCCGGGAAGTTTGCGCGCAGAAGGAGTCCGCAATCCAGGTTTAACGGCGATCAGACGAGCAACGCCGGATCCAAGCGGTATCGCGCAGGATACGGCAGAGTTCAGATTATTTCACGACGGTCATGCTGCGATGCAGAATCGTGCCACCGGCTTCAAGACGGTAGATGTAGACGCCGCTGGAAAATGCTGACGCGTCTAGAGAGACTGAGTGTGTGCCTGGTTGATATGTCCCATCCGCCAGTTGTGCCACATTGCGTCCGAGCAGATCGAATACTGAAAGCGTAACGTGTTGCTCAGCATTGAGATCCCACTGGATGCGCGTTGCAGGGTTGAAGGGATTCGGGTAGTTCTGATGAAGCGCCACCCGTGCAGGCAAATCGTTTTCATCCTCTGCCGACGTCACCGTTTCGGGGCCAAGGTACGCGCCGGTAACCGCATCCACAAGATGGTAGTAAACCTGATGGTATGTGCGCTCACTATGCTCGTTATGGATCTCTACGTTCACCTCAATGTGCCAGAACGGATTGGAACCCAGGTCCGGGATATCCGGGAACATGGTGTGGTCCTTGTGGATATTATACTCGATGTGGTAAAAAGCCTCCCTCGGCGACTCGTCCAGCTGCTGTCGCAGCCCGGCGTCAAGCGACCTTTCAATGGCATGTACAGTGCCGTAATTCACTTCAAGGGCCTGTAAATAATCAAATGCCGGTCGCGACTCGTCGGGGAAATTGCTTAGCGGAAAAAAGTCACGATTAACGACCACGCCGTAGCGTGTGAAATACAAGTACACGGACTCGCTGTCCACGTCGAACCAGAAGGCCCACCATTCACGGGCTTTGCCGGTCGGGATTTCGGATACCATGTTACCCTCACGGCCAAAAGCCCAGGTCAGCGAGGCATTCGGGTTGAAATCATGCATCTCGGTGCCGGTCAGGTTGAAAATATCCATGAAGTCTACATACACGACCTCATCATCGCTGCTGAATGCAATCCTGGCGAGCAGGCTGCCGGTCAGTGCATTAAGGAGAAAATTGGAATTCACCCAGAAGTGCTCGTTCTCTTCCTGATCCCATGCGCTGGCATCGAAGCGCACATCCCAGAAGATCGGTGACTCCGAATCGAGATGACCGGGATAATTGAAATAAAAACCGCTCAATTCGTAATCCATGGCAATCCAGGGGTCTTCCATTTCAGTAAGGAAGAGATATTCATCCAGCCCATTGGCCAGGGCGGCATCGAGAGCCTCTTTGCTTGAGATGAAATCCGCCGGGAGGGATTTGAGTTCGGACAAGGGAATGGGCGGCAGATCGTGGGGCGGAAAATCCCGGATATGAACCGACATGAACTCGTCCACTTCCGAGCCGACTACATTGGTCATGTAGATCAGGGAGTCGATATCGTTCAGGAAGAACATTTGCCAGAAGTAGCTTTCACCGGTGGGTGTATGTCCATTCCCGTCTGCGGTCTGCTTGGATGCCGACTCATTGGTCTGGCTGGTATCCTCGCCGAAAAGGAATACGGGACGGGCGCCGGCATCCTCCTCCGCCATGAAAGCGGTGGCAACCTCAAAACCATCGCGCGCATCCATCGGCTGCTGAGCACCGTTGTCCAAAATTTTCCGGTTCAGGTTGATTGAGTCAAAGCCCTGGATTGGATTCCACATCCGCATGTCCGTTCTGGATCGATGCCTTGCGATTTCGCTGCTTTGGCCCTGCTGGATGGCTGGTTGCGGTGCCGGGAAAAGGTTGTCGGTTATGTGGATCCCGGGCCCGGTTTGGTACGGCGCCACCGTTTGCGCCAGAAGACCGTTTGCGAAAAGGGATGCGGCAACAACGAAAACCAGAAAACTGCTCTTGTGGATGTAGTTGCCGAAATTGCCGGGTTCTTTCCTGACAGGATTGATGATGTCGTTTTTATTCATGGCAGAAGGTATTGGTTGGATATGCCGGGCGCGCCTTCCCAACTTTGTCCCGCGCCTTGAAATAATGTAATAAAAAAAACAAGAGTATAAAATACTGAAAATTATTGATATAGCCCCCTTGTAAATCTCTTGCAATGATGTATTTGTCTCATAGGTGATGCATCGGATATCGTTGCAATAATACAATGTCCCGAGCCGCCCCGGTCGGGCGGTCAGACGTTTCGCGATCATGGCAATGGCTGCCGCGTCATCCTTTCTCAGAATTCATGACCGGATCCATGCGGGAAAAATCCCACAGGATCCGGTTCTCGTCATCTATTTCACAACGGTCATGCTGCGATGCAGCACGGTGCCGCCGGCTTCCAGGCGATAGACATAAACGCCGCTGGAAAGCGCGGAAGCATCAAAGGATACCGAATGCGTGCCCGGTTGGTAGGCCCCATCCGCCAGTTGTGCCACCTTGCGTCCAAGCAGGTCGAACACCGAGAGCGTAACGTGGTGCCCGGTGTCGAGATCCCACTGGAGACGCGTGACGGGATTGAAGGGATTCGGGTAGTTTTGGTGCAGCGTCACGCGGCCGGGAAGAAAGTTTCCGTTTTCGGCCGACGTCTCTGTCACGGAGCCGATGTACTGGCCGGTGACCGCATCCACAAGATGGTTGAAAATCTGGTGGTAGACGCGCTCCCACTGTTCGTTGAAGGCCTCCACATCCACCTCAAGGCGCCAGAACGGGTTGGAGTCCTCATCAAGGAGCCCGGGGAAATCACTGTAGCCGCTGTAGAGGTAATAGTTGATGCGTGCCGATGTCCCGGACGGGGATTGCTCAAGCTGCTGCCGCAGGCCGTTGTCCATTGCTGTGTTGAGTGCAGACTCGGAGCCGAAACGCAGGTCGATGGGCTTGAAATGCCCGGGAGGCGGACGCTGCTCTTCGGGGATGTCGCTCAGCGGGAAGAAATTCTGGGCGAAGATGTCGCCGCTTATCGTCTGAAACATGTATACCATCTCGGCATCATCGTCATACCAGACGCCCATCCAGTCGCTTGACTTGCCGGTGGGCATGTCGGGAAGCAGGTCATCCTCGCGCCCGAAAGCCTGGATCAGGGAGGCATTGGTGTTCACATCCAGCATCACATTCCCAAGCTTGGTATAGATATCCATGAAGTCCAGGAACTCATGATCATCTTCACTGGTAAAGACGAGTTTGCCGAGCAGGCTGCCGTTCAGGGCGTCGATCAGGAAGTCGGCCTCCACCCATACGGGCCGGTCCTGCTGCTCATCCCAGGCATGGCCGTCGAAGAGCACGTGCCAGAATACCGGTGACTCGGAATCCAGCAACCCGGGGAAGTCGAAGAAAAAGCCGCCAAGATTGTAGTCAATGTTGAACCAGCCGTCCAGCTCGGTGATGAAAAGCAGTTCGTCCATGCCGTAGCTGAGGGCAGCGGCAAGCGCCGCTTTGCTGGAGATGAAATTATCCGGGATGGATCGGAGCTCGCTGATGGGAATGGGCGGCAGTTCCTCGGGTGGAAAATCCTTCAGGTCGTAGGTCTCAAATTCGAGCACTTCAAAATCGACCACCAGAACAAAATGGACTAGGGAGTCGGCATCATTCAGGAAGGCAACCTCCCAGAAATAGCTTTCACCGGTAGGAACAAGCCCGGCGTCTGCCGTGGTTTTGTCGTTTATGTAACCATCGAACAGACTGGAGTCCTCGCCGTATACATTGACGGGACGTGCATCGGAATCCTCTTCCACCAGGAATGCGCGGGCAATGACGAAGGCTTCCTCGGCATCCATCGTTTCTTCAGGGTAATCGGCCAGGCTTTTGCGCGTCAGGACCGGTGTGGTTTCATGCGCAAAAGGGCTCAGGGATCGCAAGCCAGTTGCGTTCCGGCGGACGTCTCGTTCTGATTGGGCGTCCTGCTGCATGGCAATGTCAGGGGCAGCCAGCAAGGTGGGTGATCCCTGGTGCCACGCCCCGTGGGGGCTGAACGCCACCGGTTGCGCCTGGAGCATGGTTGCTGCAAGTAGTCCGGTTGCAAAGAGCAACAGGAAGCATCCCGGCAGGATATAGCTGTCGCGAAAGCCGGCTTTCTGCCGGACAGGAATGGTGTCTTTTTTCATGGCAAATGGAATTGGTTGGAAGTGCGGGGCACGGCTCCCCAATAATTCTCCGTGCCTGCTGTAAATGTAACAAAAAAGCAAATAGTGCAAAATACTGTAAATACAAAAGCATCAATGTCCCCGGTTTTACAAAAAGCCGCATAAGGCACCAGAGGCAGGAATGCCGGGGCTTCTGCCCGTGGCGGAGTGCAAGTCAATGCGCTGCTTGAAGAAGCAAAACGCCGGGCAGATAACATTAGGAGATTTTTACCAAGACAATGTTACATGTGGCTTCGCGGAATCATCTCCAACGGCAATCCATTACCAGGGCAGGCGATCGGGCATGTCGGCAACGATATAAGCCATGACGGCCACGGCAGCCACGCATGCGGCCACTTCGTCGGGATCAAGCTTGTCCACGGTATCTTTCAGCGAATGGTGGTACCAGAAATACTTGTCCGTGACCACATCCAACCCCATGATAGGCACGCCTTCGCGATAGAGCGGGCCGATATCCACCGTACCATAAGCGCCTTCACGCAGATGCATGCCACCGATGGGCGACATGAGCTCGGTGATGGGTTTGAGCATCTCGAACGCTTCTTCCGAGCCCCGGAAACCGTAGCCTAACGGTTCAAAGACGCCGAAATCCACCTCAAAAGCCAGCTGATGCCGTTCCAGCTCTCCGTTTTCGATTACTTTGTCGCGGTAGGCGCGTCCACCCATCACCCCGTTCTCCTCGTTTGTCCATAAGACCAGCCGGATGGTGCGCTTTGGCTGCAGGCCCATTTCGTGGATCAGGCGCAGGGCTTCCCATGTCACCACCACGCCGCTGCCGTCATCCATGGCACCGTGACCCACATCCCAGGAGTCAATATGCCCGCCGATGACCACGATCTCATCCGGCTTTTCGGATCCGGGGATCTCGGCGATCACGTTGCGCGAGATTGCCGGCTCATCCATGAGTGTGGCTTCCATGTACAGTGTGACCGTGGCTGGATCGCCGCGCTGGTCGAAACGGTGCAGCAGCATGGCGTCCTCGGCCGAAATGGAGGCGATGGGGATCCGGGGAACGTCACCGGAGTAACGCATCATGCCCGTGTGGGGGTGTCCCATGGAATTGGGGGATACGGCCCGCAAGAGCGCCCCGACCGCGCCGTGTTCGGCGGCCCTCTCGGCGCCCCAGACCCGGTACTGTACCGCCTGTCCGTAGTCATGGAAAGGCTGGTTGTAGACCACGATCTTGCCGGCCACCTCTTCACTGCGCTCCGTTAGTTCTTCAAAGCTCTCCACCACAATCGTTTGTGCGGTTATGCCTTCTTCCGGCGTGCGGACGCTTCCGCCGAGGCCGAGCATCGGAAGGTTTTTTTCGTAAGGGTGGACCATCCTTGCATGCTCATTTCCCCGTACCCAATGGGGCACTTCCACATCCTGCGTGCGGATCACCGGGATGCCGTCGCGTTCCAGTTCCGCCAGTGTCCAGTCAATGGCATCCTCCAGCATTTGGGATCCGCTGAGCCGGTGCGGGTAGTAATCGCTTAGCCAGGCCAGACGGTCGTAGGCGCGGTGTGTGGATGTGGCCTGGCGGATGATCTCCGCAGCAACCTCCCCGTACTGGCTCCGGATGTCGGATTCACCGCCAGTTTCAGCAACAGAGTGGTTCGGGGAGAGGAGCATCAGGACAGGAATCAGTCCGGCAAGAATTCGTCGTGCAAACATAATTGATGGGCTAAACTTTTTCAGGTTGAATGAGGTGATCCTTGTGGATATGCGAGATGACATTGCGGTGGATGGTGGCAATATCATGTGTCGAAGCACTAAAAATACGATACTCGACGATAAAACAAAGCAGTGCCGGTTTTTCACGAGTCGGTTGTAACAGGAACCTTTTCCACCCCGGAACCATTTCCAAAAGCAGTATATTTCAGGATTATGCAATGAGCGCTAATCTTTAAGGCATCCAGAATTCAGCACTCCGATTGAAGGGTCCAGGATATTGCGGATTTCATGGCGGCCTGGCGGCATGCTTTTTTCCAGTCCGGAGAACCCACACCAATGGCAATAAACCGACATTACGACTTCATCATAGCCGGAGCAGGCGCGGCCGGCCTCAGCCTGGTGTGGAATCTTCTGCACCGGAAGGAGCTGCAGGATAGCCGGGTATTGCTGGTGGACCGCAAGCTGAAACCGCTGCGCGACAAGACCTGGTGTTTCTGGGATGACCGCCATGTACCCTTTCAGGACCTCATCCACCATACATGGGACACGCTTGCCGTCCGGTTTCAGGATGCGCAGTTCTCAGAGACGCTGGAGACTTACCGCTACCACTGTGTCCGGAGCGACGATTACGCCGCAAAAATACTGGATATGGCGCGGCGAAGTCCCGCTGTAACCCTTCTTGAAGCGGATATTGATAGCTTTGAGTTTGAAAGCGGAGCTTCTGCCACAGGCGGCACAGCGGTGATGCATTCGTCGGAGGGGTCGTTCACGGCCAGGCATATATTCCAGAGTGCGCTGCGTCCGCCGGGGTTCCACCAGCTCAAACTGGACCTCTCCCTTCTGCAGCATTTTGAAGGATGGCACATCCGCACGGACAAGGATCTCTTCGATCCCGGCACCGCTACATTCATGGACTTTGATGTGCCGCAGGATAACGGTGTTACCTTTGTCTATGTACTGCCCTTCAGCAAGCGCGATGCGCTGGTGGAGTACACCCTTTTCTCGCCGGAAGTGATCTCTGACGAAGCCTACCGCCAGGGTCTGGAGCAGTATATCGCGCAGCGTCTTGGCCTGGAGCCGGGCAGCTATGAAATCGAATACAGGGAGAAAGGGGTGATCCCGATGGAAGACCGCCGGTACCCGGCCCGCTATTGCAAAAATGTATGGAATATGGGGACGATGGGCGGCCTTACCAAGCCCTCCACCGGGTACACGTTCACCCGTATCCAGCATCACACATCGGCCATTGCCGACGCGCTCTCCCGCGGGCAGAATCCACCAGACAAGATCATGTCCCCATACCGCTTCCGGGTATACGACATGCTGCTGCTGTACAACCTTCATCGCGATCCGGAAACCTCCGTCACCATATTCCGCGAACTGTTCCGCAAAAACCGGTTCGACCGAATCCTCAGGTTCCTTGAAGAACACACGCGGTTCGATCAGGATCTGCGCATCATGGCTTCGGTGCCGTGGATGCCGTTTTTCCGTGCAATTTACGGCATGAAGCATCGCATTCTCACAGGCGCCTGATGTCTCGCCTCCTGGCTCTTTTCATCGACGGACTCTTTACGCAATAAGAATCTTTCCACCGTCAGAGTCTTTCCGCCGCCAGATTCTCGGGGAGCATTCCATCTAAAGGCGAACAGATGGCCTGCCAGCTGGGAATGACGACTTTACAGAGACTCTCATCCCGAAAATTAACAACACATTACATGTATAATATTTATTATCAGCTATTTGACAGATAGAATAAATATATTACATTAGCGATAAGCCATTGAATTGGCTTGCCTGGACAGAAGTTTAAAGATGCGGCACAAAGGAGATGTGCGGGAAAAGGATTAAAAAAATGGAGGGAAGTGTATGAAGGCATTTCTCAAATGGGGACTCTATGTGGTCTCGGCCTTGCTGTTGTTGATCGCGGTACTGTTGATCTATATCCAGAATGCATGGAAAAGGACCTTTGACGTGCCGCTGGATGAGACGTTTCAGGTGGTTCTGACGCCCGAGGCCATTGAGAATGGCCGGTATCTGGTTTACGGTCCGGCACACTGCGCCTACTGCCATACGGCCAAGGAACTATGGCCCGTGCTGGATGCCGGGGAATATGTTCCACTGAGTGGCGGTTATTACTGGGATTTCGAAATCGGCCGTATCACATCACCCAATCTGACACCGCACGAAAGAACGGGCATCGGCAGCTTTTCCGATGCCGAGCTGAAACGCGCGCTGCGCTCAAATGTCAGCAAGAAGGGACGGGCGCTTTTCCCTCTCATGGATTTCCATCTGATGAGCGACCAGGATATGCACGACATCATCGCCTATCTGAGAAGCCAGCCCCCTATTGAAAACGAGGTGCCGGACAACAGTTTCAATCTGCTTGGCAAGGCGATCATGTCGTTCGGGATAGGTCCGGTGGATTGGGGTATGCATGCGCCTCGGTACCGGCCGTCGGAGCTGGACGTCATCGAATATGGCGGCTACCTGGCAAACAATGTCACCGCATGCATGGCCTGCCACACCATGCGGGATCTGAAAGACGGTTCCTACATCGGCGAGCGATATGCCGGCGGATTTCCCATGGTGTCATCGACTCCTGGCATGGTATATGTAACGCCGAATCTCACGCCGGACCCTGAAACGGGTATCATGCATGGCTGGACCGAGGATGCTTTTGTCGCGCGCTTTCTGGCGGGACGGGTGTACCCCGACTCCCCCATGCCCTGGGCGGCCTATGCGAGGATGAAAGAGGAAGATCTGAGAGCGATTTACGCTTATCTCCAGACACTGGCCCCAGTCAGAAACGACACCGGCCCGATTTATACCGAAGCGAAATAACCGGTGCATGCCCGGTCGGTAAAAAAGCTGGTAGCAGATTATGCCGGCTGAATTAATGTGCGGTGAATAATCTGGTCCGGATGCAGAAAAAGTTCGATTTACTCCAGGGGCAGGGACATCTGTTGCCCCTCCCGGCCGGATCCATCCACCCGTTCAAAGCCGGATACGGTGACCCCGACAAGCCGCACTTTCCTTTGGCCCGCTTCTGTTTCTTTCAATAGTCGTGCGGCGATTTTGGCGATTTCATGCGCGTCCGAGATGAGATGGCCGGGCGTGAAACTGCGCGTCAGGCTGTCAAAATTGTCGTAGCGCAGCTTGAGGGTGACGGTGCGCGCTTCGGCCTCCTCGCGCTGGAGCCTTTCGGCCACCTTTTCGCTGAGCGTGGCCAGGAAGCCGGTCAGCCACTCCACGGAATCGACGTCCCGGGTGAATGTCTTCTCCTTTCCGATGGATTTCGGGATGCGCTCGGTACGCACGGGCCGCTCGTCAATGGCCCGGGCGATGTTGTAGTAAAACGTGCCGACCTTGCCGAAATGTTTGTTGAGGTCCCATTTTGACCACGCGAGCAGGTCGGCGCCATTCCGGATGCCAAGCCGGTGCATTTTGGCCTCGGTGGCCGCGCCGATGCCATGAAACTTGCCGATTGGCAGCCGGGCGATGAACCCGGCGGCTTTTTCCGGGTGGATGATGGCCAGCCCGTCCGGCTTGCGCAGGTCCGAGGCAATCTTGGCCAGGAATTTGTTGAAGGAGACGCCGGCGGATGCGGTGAGCCCGGTCCGGTCTCGGATGCCCTGCTTGATTTCCCGCGCGATAAGCGTGGCGGAGGGGATGTCCTTTTTGTTGCCGGTAACGTCCAGGTAGGCCTCATCCAGCGAAAGCGGTTCCACGAGGTCGGTGTATTCGTGGAAAATGGCCCGGATTTGAAGCGAAACCTGCTTGTAGACATCGAAGCGGGGCCGGATGAAGACGATCTCCGGACAGAGCCGAAGGGCATGCGCTGCCGGCATGGCGGAACGGATGCCGAATTTCCGCGCCTCATAGCTGGCCGCAGCCACCACGCCGCGTCCCTGAGGAGAGCCGCCGACAACTACCGGTTTGCCATGCAATGCAGGGTCGTCACGCTGCTCAACAGAGGCATAAAACGCGTCCATGTCAATATGGATGATTTTCCTGACGATCTCCATTCCGCGTAAATCCGAAATATTCGTATCTTTAGCGACTTTTCAGAGGCACCGCATCCCGGGATGGCCGATTTTCCTGTCCGGGCCGCCGCGTGCATTTCCCAAATTACTGAATATAAACCGGATTTATGATGGGCACTTTCGTTACTCTTGTTTTCATTGGCATTGTGGTGGGATGGATTTACGAGGGTTTGGTCGGTGACGCCGGCCCCGGGCTCGCGGCATGCATGGCTTATGCCGTTCTGGGCGCCCTGTCTGGCGGACTCATTTTCCTCTTTACCGGTCTGGGCGGGGAGCTTGCGGTGGGACTGCTTGCCTCTATCCTGGTGCTCATTGCCGCAGATGTGTTGAGCCGCGAAGTGGCCCACGAGTGATTCGCGATCACTGACTGGCGGCAACGGTACGGGCAAAGACGGCGCAGATGAGAACAGTATGCCCGGCTTTATTTCGGGCTCAGAGCTCTTTCAGCGCCTTTTGCAGCCGCTCAAGAGACTGTTTGGCATCCCCGAAAAAGAGATAACTGTTGTCGCTGTAGAACAGCTGATTATCGATGCCCGCGTACCCGGCATTCAGGCTCCGCTTGAAGATGATGACGTTCTGCGCCTGGTCCACGTTCAGGATCGGCATGCCGTAGATCGGGCTGGAGGCATTCAGCCGGGCGTCCGGATTTACAACGTCATTGGCCCCGATCACCAGAACAAGGTCGGTTTTCGGGAACTCCTTGTTGATCTCTTCCATGTCGAACAGCTGCGGATAGGGGACGTTGGCTTCGGCCAGAAGCACGTTCATGTGCCCGGGCATGCGTCCCGCAACCGGATGGATCCCGTACCGCACGTCCACCTTCTTGCTCTCGAGCAGATCCGCCACCTCGCGAACGGCGTGCTGCGCCTGGGCAACGGCCAGGCCATATCCGGGCACGATGACAACCCTGCGTGCATAGGCAGCCATAACGGCCAGGTCGCCGGCGGTCACCTCTTTGACAGTCTTGCCGTTGGCCGCAGCTGCGCCGGCCGCATCCACCCCGCCACTTCCAAATGCGCCGAAGACGACATTCACCAGCGATCGGTTCATCGCCTTGCACATGATGAGGGTGAGGATGAGTCCGGCCGCCCCCACAAGTGTTCCGCTTATGATCAGCAGATTGTTGTGCAGCACAAAGCCGGTGGCCGAGGCGGCCAGTCCGGTCAGGGAGTTAAGGAGGGATATGACCACGGGCATGTCGGCGCCGCCGATGGGCAGCACCATCAGGATGCCCAGCAGGAATGCGATGCCCGCCAGGGCCAGGAAGAGGTAGGCGTTGCCCGCATCCATGAAAAAGAGCACAGTAAAGACGAGGAAGGCGGCAAAAAGCAGGGTGCTGACGATTTTGTGTCCCGGGTAGATAACGGGCGATCCGCCGATCAGGCCGCGAAGCTTGCTGAAGGCGACCATGCTGCCGGTGAAGGTCATGGTGCCGACGAGCAGCGAGATGGACAGGGCGGCCAGCTCCTCGGGCTGGAACACCGCCGGGGCAATGCGGAAGTATTCACCACTGGCCACGAGTGCCGATGCGATGCCGCCGAAGCCGTTGAACATGGAGACCAGCTCCGGCATGGAAGTCATCTTAACTTTCCGCGCCAGCACGGCGCCGATGACCGCCCCGATCAGGATCCCGGCAACGATGTACTGGAAGGAGACGATTTCACGGTCAAAGAGGGTCACCGCCACGCCAATGAGCATGGCCAGGGCCGCCATGCGGTTGCCGGAGCGGGCCGTGGCCGGTGATGAAAGCCGTTTGAGCCCAAGGATGAAGAGGACGGCCGCCACCAGGTACGAGAGCTGGATCAGCGTCGGCAGATAATCGGCAAGGAATTCCGGTACCAGAGGGTTCATCACTCATCCTCCTTCTTTTTGAACATCTCCAGCATGCGGTCGGTGACCATGAAGCCGCCCACGACGTTGATGGTGGCAAAGATGATGGCGATGAAGCCGATATGGCAGGTGATGAAGCAGCCGGTGTGACTGGCAACCAGCAGGGCGCCGACCAGCGTGATGCCGGAAATGGCATTGGCCCCGGACATGAGCGGGGTGTGCAGCGTCGGCGGGACCTTGGAGATCACCTCGAAACCGACAAATGCGGCCAGGACGAATATGAAAAGCTGGATGATCAGGAGTTCCATGTTGTGAGCGATTCCAGAATCAGTGGTAGGAAAAAGGGTCTTTAATTTGCTTGATCAAGGCTTTGTGTTTAAAAGCAATGGGCTGGAAACCCGGCCATCATGGGTGATGACGGCCTGCCTGGTGATTTCATCTTCGAAGTCAAGGTGGATTTGGCCGTCCTTGATGAGATGCCGGAGCAGGGTGTGGATGGTCCGGGCGTAGAGTTGCGAGGCGTGCACGGGCATGGCGGCGGGGATGTTGAGCGGACCGCGGATGATCACGCCGTTGTCGGTGAAACGGTCTTCTCCGGGACGGGTGAGTTCGCAGTTGCCGCCCTGTTCGGCGGCCAGGTCCACGATCACCGATCCGGCGTTCATGTCGCCGACCATATCCTCGCTGATCAGCTTGGGTGCGGGTTTGCCTGGCACCAGTGCGGTGGTGATGACCAGGTCGCTTTTGCGCACATGCTCGCGGAGCACCTCCTGCTGGCGGCGACGGGTCTCTTCCTTGAGTTCGCGTGCATAACCGCCGCTGGTTTCGGTATCTTCCTCGCCTGTGGGGATGTCGATAAAGGTGGCGCCCAGACTTTCGACCTGCTCCTTGACGGCGGGACGCACATCGAACGCTTCCACGATAGCGCCCAGGCGCCTGGCTGTGGCGATGGCCTGGAGTCCGGCCACACCGGCGCCCAGCACAAGCACCCTGGCCGGGGGGATGGTTCCGGCGGCCGTCACCAGCATGGGCAGGTATTTACCCAGCGCGTTGGCGCCCAACAGCACCGACTTGTAGCCCGCAATGGAACTCATGGCGCTGAGAGCGTCCATGGTCTGGGCCCTGCTAATGCGCGGCAGGGCATCCATGCCCACGGCGGTGACCCCGGCTTCCCGGAGATGTTCAACGAGCTCCGGATCAGACAATGCCCAAAGGAACGATATGAGGGTGGTCCCGGAGGCCATCATCCCGATCTCATCCACAGTCGGCTTTTGCACTTTCAACACCACGTTGGCATTCCGCCAAAGCTCTTCGGCGCCTGCAACAACGGTGGCGCCGGCCTGCTTGTAGTCGGCATCAGTGAATGCTGCCTGCATCCCGGCCCCTTCCTGCACGGCGACGGAAAATCCGTCTGATGTCAGCAAAGATACTATGGGCGGGGTCAGGGCAACGCGTGTTTCACCAGAAGCCGTCTCTTTGGGTACGGCGATATTCACAGTCCTTTTTCCAGTTGATTATCAAGTATTTAAAACAGGGCGAAAATTACGTATTAATCCTGATTCAAAAAAGAACAATGAAGGAATGCCGGCAACCTCTTATTTTCAGGCTGAAGCGCCGCGGCCCTCCGGCAGCCATTGCTTCTTTCAGAATATATCTATATATTTATATATGAATAAAAAGACAACATACTAACAGAAACACTGATTATGGAAGATATTGCAGGCAAAACACTGGATGTGGTGATTGTGGGAAGCGGTCCGGCCGGACTTACAGCGGCGCTCTATGCCGCCAGGGCGGATCTGAAGCCGCTGGTGTTCGAGGGGCCCGAACCGGGCGGACAGCTCACCACTACCACGGATGTAGAGAACTACCCCGGCTACCCCGAGGGCGTGCTCGGGCCCAAAATGATGGAAGATTTTCGCACTCAGGCGACGCGTTTTGGCGCCGACTGCCGCTGGGGAACCGTCACAAGTATTGACTTCGACAAGCGTCCATTCAAGATTACCATTGATGAAAAGACGGAAGTATTTGCGCGCGCGCTGATCGTGTCGACCGGCGCCTCCGCCAAATGGCTCGGCATTGAGAGCGAACAGCGCCTCCGTGGTCACGGCGTTTCGGCTTGCGCGACCTGTGACGGGGCGTTTTTCCGCAACCAGCACGTGGTGATCATAGGTGGCGGTGATACCGCAATGGAAGAGGCGCAGTTCCTGACCAAATTTGCCAGCAAGGTGACCCTGCTCCACCGCCGTGACGAGCTCAGGGCATCCAAGATCATGCAGAAACGCACTCTGGAGAACCCCAAAGTGGAAGTGATGTGGAACACCGTCCTGGAAGAGGTCCTTGGAGAGAAGGTAGTGGAGGGCGTGAAGGTCAAAAACGTCAAGACCGGCGAGATATCCACGCTTGATGATGTGACCGGAGTGTTCCTTGCCATCGGCCACAAACCCAATACCGATCTGTTCAAGGGTGTGCTGGACATGGACGAAACAGGGTACATCCAGACCAAGCCAAAGAGCACCTATACCAATATGCCGGGTATTTTTGCCTGCGGGGATGCCCAGGACAAGGATTATCGCCAGGCGGTTACGGCCGCCGGGACCGGATGCATGGCGGCCATCGACGCCGAACGCTGGCTGGCCGATCAGGAAGGGGACTGACCGAAGCTACCGGAGCACCTCAAACCGGGCATCGATCTCGAACGGGTCGCGGTAGTCATCGCGGTTGCGATGGCGGCCAGGCCCGAATCCACCCCGGGTGGTTTTTCTGTTGGATTTGCGTCCACTTCCACCCTCATCTGTTTCCGCAGGATCCTCATCGCGCAGATCATTGTGAAGCGGCCGGCCCTTTTTGCGTTTGCGGGGACCGGATCCTGCTTTTCCGCCTTTGGGATCTCGCTCAACCAGTATGCGGGCATCGTGGACGAAGAAGGCGAACGCCGCAATGCTGGAGAGGATGGGGGCAAGTGCAAAAGCCCCGCCAACACCAATCACGCCAAGGGTTAGCGGGACCTCGAGGAGCGTTTCATCCCGGCCGTTTTTAATGATCATCCGGCGGACATTCCCCTCCTCAAGGATGTCCCGCGCCTTGTCGACCAGCTCCTTGCCAGAAGCCCGAAACTCTTCAAAAACATCGTGTGCCATGGTGCCGCTCCAGTTATGATTTGTTATTGCCGATGGTGACCGATGATTCCGGATGGTGCCTGTGATGGGGCTTTCCACCACGGAGCTCCGGCCAACCCGGGCCTGCTGCTATTGCCGCCCTTGCTGGAAGGTCATCCATTATCATCCGGACTGCCTTTGATTGTACGTCATTTTCGAAGAATGGTTCCGTGGAATTGCCCAAAAGCCGGGCAGTTGGCACAGAATGGGCCCCGAAGAACAGCACAAACAGTCACTTCGGGTGTAAGGAAACGCCTCCAATGTTCTCTGTACTGGAAACAACGGAGGTTCCATGCTTGCAAAAGCCTACTGCGCTTCCACATTCGGTGTGGATGCACACTTGATTGACGTGGAGACAAATGCGGTGAACGGCTTGCCGCAGTACTACCTTGTGGGATTGCCGGATCGCGCCATAAGCGAATCCCGCGACCGCATCGAGGCGGCTGTCCGCAACAGCGGGTTTGATATGCCGCGTGGCAGGATCACGGTCAATCTGGCTCCGGCCAATCTTCCCAAGGAGGGCAGCTCTTTTGACCTGCCAATTGCCGTAGGGCTGCTGGCCATGTCCGGTCAAATCCGGAACGGAAAGCTGAACGATACGCTAATCCTCGGGGAACTGGCCCTTGATGGCTCGCTGCGGCCGGTCAAGGGAGTGCTGCCAGTCACCGTGGAGGCACGAAAGCACAATCTGAAACAGGTTGTGGTGCCAGCTGCCAATGCCAGCGAGGCCGCCGTGGTATCGGGGGTCGATGTGTTCGGGTTCTCGAATCTGAAGGAGGTTATTGGCTGGCTGAACGGATCGGAAAAGCCGGATCCTGTACGGGTGGATGTGGAAGAGCTGTTCCGGGCGGGTCAGTCGCAGTCCCTGCTGGATTACAGCGATGTACGCGGGCAGGAAAATGTAAAACGGGCGATGGAGGTGGCCGCCGCCGGAAGTCATAATCTCCTGATGGTAGGCCCGCCCGGATCCGGCAAAACGATGATAGCACGCCGGCTACCGTCCATATTACCCCCGCTTTCCCTGGAAGAAGCGCTAGAAACAACACGAATCCATTCTGTAGCCGGACTCCTGTCAAACGGCTCTTCATTGATTGTAAGGCGTCCTTTTCGTGCACCTCATCACACCATTTCAGACGCAGCCCTGGCCGGAGGCGGATCGGTTCCGCGTCCGGGCGAAATATCGCTTGCCCACAACGGGGTACTGTTTCTGGATGAGCTGCCGGAATTCCGTCGCAGTGCGCTGGAGGTTCTGCGGCAGCCGCTGGAGGATGGGGAGCTGACACTGGCACGGGCCCGGTTCAGTGTGACATATCCATCGCGATTCATGCTGGTGGCATCCATGAACCCGTCGCCAGGCGGCGACTGGTATGACCCTGCCAATCCGGCATCGGCATCACCCGAAGAGGTCCGGCGGTACATGGACCGGGTGAGCGGGCCGCTGCTCGACAGGATAGATATCCACGTTGAGGTGCGGAAAGTCAACTATCAGGAGCTGGCTGCGGCATCCAGTGCAGAGCCTTCGGAGGCAATACGGGAGCGGGTGTTGAAGGCCCGTGGATGCCAGAGGCGGCGGTTTCAAAGCTTGCCGCAGGTGTTCAGCAATGCCCAGATGAGTACACGCCTTGTGCGGAAAATGTGTGTAATTGACAGCACTGGTGCCGCTTTATTAAAAAAAGCAATGAGCACACTCGGATTGTCAGCCAGGGCGTATGACCGCATCCTCAAGGTTGCAAGGACTATCGCTGATCTGGAGGAGAGCGCGGATATCAGGGCGCATCACATTGCTGAAGCTGTACAATACCGTTCACTGGACCGCAGGGCCCATTTCTAGTGAAGTTTCTGCCGGCTGCAGGATGCGTTGTGACAATTCAAACAAGGCCCCTGCTGTTTCAGCGGAGAACCCTCCTCGGCAGAGTGCCATCTACAACAGGAGCATGGCATCCCCGAATGAATAGAACCGGTATTCCCGACTGATTGCGTGTTTGTATATCCGATGCATCTCGTCGATGCCGGTGAAAGCCGCAATCATCATCAGAAGGGTGCTTTTTGGCAGGTGGAAATTGGTGATAAGGGCATCGACGGCCCTGAAATGGTATCCCGGAGTGATGAAAATATTGGTTTCGCCCTGCATGGCGCGAAAATTCCTGAACCTGAGGGCGTCCGGTGGTTGCGTGCCCATCGGAGAGTGGACGGCATGCCGGTCTGCGGCAGCGGACTCAAGGACCCGCGCGCTGGTGGTTCCTACGGCCGTTATATGCCGGGCACTGTTCAGGCGCATGGCGGCATCATCGGAGATTTGAAACCATTCCGAATGCATCTTGTGCTCGGATATGCGCTCGGTTTTCACGGGAGCAAATGTTCCCAGCCCTACATGCAGCGTAAGCTCGACGGTTTCAACTTTTTTTGTGGAAAGCTTCTCGAAAAGCCGGTCCGTGAAATGGAGCCCGGCAGTTGGCGCAGCCTTGCTCCCTTCGTCCCGGGCGTAGACGGTCTGGTAACGGTCCGCCAAGGCCTCATCCGGCTCAATGTAAGGCGGAAAGGGTGTGTGGCGGTAAGGTTCGAAAACGGGATCGTTGACAGGATAATTGAAGCGCAAGGTGCGCAGCCCGTCGTCAGCAACCTCCAGCACCTCCGCCTGGATCGACCCGGCAGTCGAAAACGAGCCAGTATCCACCGAAACATGTTCAGCAGCTACATCCTCTGCCAGCTTTGTGTTGCCGGTTTCATCTGTTGAAAGACTGAGGAGACGCCCCTTCCGAAAAGCTTTGCCAGGACGGATCATCGCCTCCACGGTATAGGGATCCAGCACACGGGTGATGAAAACCTCCTTCCTGCCGAAGAGAAGGCGGGCCTTTTCGACCCTCGAATTGTTGACAGCCAGCAGGGTCTTTTCCGGCAAATATTTCGGCAGATATAGGAAAATGTCATCGGTGATGGACCGGTCGCTGCGGTTGTAGACAAGCAGCCGCGAGTGATCTCGGGGGTCGGCCGGTTTTTGCGCGATCCGCGATTCCGGAAGTTCATAATCAAAATCGGAGAGGGAAAACGATCGGGGCGATGTCATATAATGAAGGACAATTCCTATATTTGTGGTCCTGTAATTGTGATCATGTAATTGTGGTCCTGACCGGGCCGGATCTGATCGTCAGGGACCGTCAGATAAACTTTTCAGGCGAGCCGGCACGGGATAGTGTATCTTTTTGTGGATAGCACCATGTCCCGGACACGGTACTGCAGCAGAATGGCTGAAACAATATCAACCCATCCAAAAATAGCGAAAAACCATGATTCTTCACTCGGTCTTCTTTTATCTGAAAGAGGAAACACCGGCAGACATCGCCGGGCAAATGCAGACGGATATCCTCCAGAATCTATCCGCTATTGCATCCGTGCGCGAAATCCTGGCCGGACCGCCGCAAGGCATCGACAGGGACGTTGTCGACAATGATTATGCCATGAGCCTGCATGCCAAATTTGACGGGCTGGATGGATTGCAGGCGTACCAGACAGACCCGGTCCATGTGGCTTTTGTAGAAAAATTCAAGCCGCACTTCGAGCGGATCCGGGTGTTTGACACGCGCACCGGTTGAGGAGTATCGGACGAAGTAGCTTGCGTGGGCCCGGTTACGCTTGTTTTGCCTGTTTGCCGGGATCGTCCACATCATCCACAAGGAATGTGAGACCCGCCGCAAGGATCCAGGTGCATCCTCCCAGGATCAGCGCAAAAATCGCCTGTCCATCAAAAATGGTACCCACGATAAAGCCGAGGACGGATGCGGCCAGGATCTGGGGCAGCACTATGAAGAAGTTGAAGATCCCCATGTAGATACCCATCTTGTTGGCCGGCAGGGATCCGGCGAGAATGGCATACGGCAGGGAGAGGATACTGGCCCAGGCCAGCCCTACGCCTACCATGGCGACCAGGATTATCATCGGGTCGGTGATGAAGTAGATGGAAATCAGGCCGATGGCGCCAGCGGTAAGGGCAATCGCGTGAGTTATCTTGCGGTTGGTAAAGCCGGCCATGACTGGCAGCAGGAAGGCAACAAGAGCGGCAAAACCGTTGTATATGGCAAAGGAAACGCCAACCCAGTCGGCGCCTTCGTTGTATTCTTTTTCGATTCTCCGGAGCGTTTCACGGGTTCCCTCGGTCAGATCCACGCGTCCCTCCTCCAGGAAGAAGTTCACCACGCGCATACTGGCGGTCACGTTGGATTGCCCGGCTTCGATCTGCGCCTGGTACGTGTCAAGGTCGCGTTGTACCCGGCCAAACCGGTCGAACCAGTCGGCCTCGGTCTGTGTTTCCAGCAGAGCGCCGGCCCCAACGAGTTCGGAGACCTCGACGGCATCCATCCGCATGTCATAAATGTGGCTGGTGACGGCGGATGTGGTGTAGATCCACATGGCGAAAAGGGCGAACCACGAGAAAAACTGTACAATGGCCAGCTGTTTCATGGTTTTGGGCATCAGATAGAGGTCGTCGAAGATGACCACAACACCATTGCGCATCCTGGCGCGCTGCATAAGGCCGGCAATACCGATGATCAGGCCGATAGCGGCGATACCGAGGGTGAGGATGTACAGCTCCTGCGCGAAGCCCTGCCGGTAAACGAAGTACGACATGATCATCCCGAGGGCGATCAGGATGGGACCGTGGATAATCTTGGTACTGGCACGCTCTTCGTCGGACTTTTCCGGCGTTTCGATTTTTTCATTGATGCCGTGCTCCTCTTTCTCCGCTTCCTCAAATGCCTTGAGCTGCTCGGGGCTGTATTCCCGGGTGCGGAGGATGGTCCACATAACGGCAAGAAAGAAGATGCCGCCGCCAAAATAGAATGAAAACTTGACGGAGTCGGGGATCATGCCTTCGGGGGCGACGTTGGAGATCCCGAACCAGTTGGTCATCATGTAGGGGAGGAAAGATCCGACAAACGCGGCGATTCCGATGAAGAAAGACTGCATGGCAAAGCCTTTGGTGCGCTGCTCAGACGGGAGCATGTCGCCCACAAAAGCGCGGAACGGCTCCATGGTGATGTTGATGGATGCGTCCAGTATCCAGAGCATGCCCGCCGCCATCCAGAGGTAGGGAGAGTTGGGCATCACGAGCAGGGCCAGGGAGGCCAGGATGGCTCCGACAAGGAAGAAGGGCCGCCGCCTTCCCATCCGGTTCCAGGTATTGTCGCTGAGGTAGCCGACTATGGGCTGGACAATGAGGCCGGTTACCGGAGCTGCAATCCAAAGGATAGGTATCTGGGATACATCAGCTCCAAGAGTCTCGAAAATCCGGCTTACATTGGCATTTTGAAGGGCAAATCCAAACTGTATTCCCAGGAATCCGAAACTCATGTTCCAGATTTGCCAGAAGGATAGACGTGGCTTTTTCATGTTTAAAACTTATGATTTATAAGATCACATAGAATGCCCATGACGGTTTTTAATCATGCTTCTGTGTGATCGGGAGATGCCTTGTCGTGGGTATTTCAACGCAACGTATCAGGTTTCGCACTGCCTTTTTGACTTCAGAAAGGCCGATGTAAGGGCTTTCATAGACGTGGTCGGTCAATGTAGCAAACTCCCGGGCGAAAATAAACAGGTAGACGCAATGAAAATCACTTTCATTGGCGTCATGAGAACCAGACGTTCAGAGTGCTACCGCAGATCGGATCAGTTTTTGCTGTTTGGGCAGCAGCTGATTGCGGTAAGTTGGGTGGAATTGGCCTGTAAGTGTGGGGGCGAGATCAGGAAGATGCCACTGTGACGCGGTCTTTCATGAGCAGGAGTGCTTGGGAGACAATGCCCCTCGCATCCAGTTCTAGCTCGCGATGGAGCTCTTTCTGGCTGCCATGCTCAACAACGCGGTCAGCCACACCCATTATCTTCATGAGGGGACGCTTCTCGCGCTGCATGTAGTGCTCGGCCACAGCGGAACCGAAACCGCCGTGGAGAGCACCATCTTCTATAGTTATAACGTATTCGTACCTTCGGGCGATCAGATCCAGCATGTCTGAGTCCAGGGGCTTGGCAAACCGCATGTCGTAATGTCCGGCAGAGATGCCGTGGTTTCGCAGTTCTTCCCTGGCCTCGGCCACATATTTGCCGATAGTTCCGTAGCTAAGGATGGCGATGTCGCTGCCTTCTGCGATCATACGTCCGGTTCCGGGAGTGATGTAGCGGTATTCGTCGTCAACTTTCATGCCGGTCGCCTCACCGCGCGGATACCGGATTGCGAATGCACCGTCTTCATAGCGGGTAGCGGTGTACATCATGTTGCGCAAATCGCCTTCATCCATGGGCGCCGCTACGACCATGTTCGGCAAGCAGCGCATGTAGGCAATATCGTACAGCCCGTGATGAGTGGGCCCGTCGGCACCGGCAACACCGGCCCGGTCCATGCAGAATATGACCGGCAGCTTCTGAATGGCGACATCGTGCACGATCTGGTCGTATCCACGCTGGAGGAACGTGGAGTAGATGGCCACGAATGGCTTGATACCCTGGGTAGCGAGACCGGCGGCAAATGTGACGGCGTGCTGCTCGGCAATACCGACATCGAAAGCGCGTTCAGGCAGCTGCTCCATCATCTTAAGCATGCTGGTTCCGCTCGGCATGGCGGCGGTTATGCCGACCAGCTTCGGATTTTTTTGGGCCAGGTCTATCAATGTATCGGCAAAGACATCCTGGTACTTTGGCACTGGCTTGATATCTGTCTTCGTTGCAAGCGAGTTGCCGGTGAGCTTGTCGAAGGGGCTTCCCGAGGCGTGCCATTTGACCTGATCGCGTTCAGCCGGCGCAAAGCCCTTGCCTTTCACTGTTACCACATGAAGCAGTTTCGGACCGCCCACTTTCTTGAGATCGCTCAACTGGCGGGTAAGGCTTTTTACATTGTGCCCGTCGACCGGACCGTAATACTTGAAACCGAGCGAACGGAAAAGCGAACCGGGAGTGAGAGCACTTGTGAGTGCCGCTTCAAGCCGGGATGCCATTTTTCGCATTTTATCTCCGGCACCCCGGAAATAGCCAAGCAGATTGTACAGATCGTCCCGGACCTTGTTGAAAGTCTGCGAGGTGGTGATGTCGGCAAGATATTCGTTCAGAGCGCCCACGTTTGGATCGATGGACATGCGGTTGTCGTTGAGGATGACAAGAATGTCACTGTTCTGAACGCCGGCGTTATTCAGTCCCTCGAAGGCAAGCCCGGCGGTCATGGCCCCGTCGCCAATGACAGCCACCACCTGCTGGTCCCGCTTCAGCAGATCACGTGCAACGGACATTCCAAGCCCTGCGGAAATGGAGGTGCTGGAGTGTCCAACCCCGAATGTATCGTAAGGACTTTCGGAACGTTTCGGAAATCCGGAAAGGCCGTCATACTTCCTGTTGGTGTAGAAGTTATCCCGGCGCCCGGTCATAATTTTATGTCCATAAGCCTGATGTCCAACATCCCAAACAAGCAGATCATCAGGGGTGTTGAAGACGTAATGCAGAGCCGTGGTAAGCTCGACTACGCCCAGGCTGGCACCGAAGTGTCCGCCATGGACCGAAACTATGTCGATTATGTAGTCCCTGAGCTCCTGGCACACCTGTGGAAGCTGCTCGGGAGCAAGTTTCTTAAGGTCATGGGGACTGTTGATACCCGCAAGAAGTTCGCCGGGAACCGCCGCTTGATTGTTCATTTCAGTTTTTCCTTTCTGGTGACCTGCTCTATACGAAGTTCTGCTTCTTCCAGCTTCTTGGAACACATTTTGGATAAGTTCATGCCCTCCTCATAAAGGGCGATTGCTCTGTCGAGAGGAACTTCATCGGATTCAAGCTCTTTCAGTACCTCAGACAATCTCCCTAAAGCGCGTTCAAACTCGAATCGTTCCTTTTCATCTTTTTTTGTCATGGTGTTGTTTCCTCTTGTTGGTTTTCCTGACCAAAATAATAAAAATGGTGTTTATTGGTTTAAAACCGAAGGGTGCAGGTCTGCCTTTAATTTATTATCATTAATCCTTGCCGGGATTTCACTGTTACTGACGGGAGGTGCCGGTCCGGCAGACTGCTAGCAACCTATAACAATTTCTTTTGTTACACCAGCACATCATTCACTTCATTCGCGACTGGAAGAAAACCGGGGCGGTCATGCCCAGTTCAAGGTATCTGGCCCGGGACGCGGTGCGTCTTGTAGCGGAAAGGCTGGGAGCGCCGCAAAGGGATTCGTATTCCCTCCTGGAGCTGGGACCCGGCACAGGTATTTTCACCGAGCACATCCTTCCGAATATCAGGCACGGCGACCATTTTGATGTGGTGGAACTCAACAGCTACTTCTACAAAATCCTTCACCGGAAATTCCGGTTTAACGGTGATATATGTCTTCACCATGCCGATTTCCTGAAGTTCCAACCCGACCGCACCTACGATTTTGTGATATCCAGCCTGCCTTACGAGCAGATGCCATCGGCCATCACATTGAAAATGTGGCGGCATAAACTGGCGCTTTGCAAGCCGGGGGCCCACATTATCTACTACAAGTATGTGAACTTCAACCACTTCAGGAGCCGTTTCGAAAAGCAGCTGGTCCGTGAGTACTGCTCTGACGAGAAAATCGTTTTTCTCAACATGCCGCCGGCCCGGCTTTTCACGCTCACTATCGATGACCCGCAAGAGTGCCTGGCGGTCCTGGAGCAGGACGCAAAGGCATCGAATGGAAAGTTCATAAGCTGGAAAGCCAGAAACGGGAAATCCGGTGGCGGAAAGGGTGTAAACGGAAGTATTATCAAGGAAAATGCCGGAAACGGGAAGCCTGCGAACGGAAAGCCCGGAAGCAAAAAGGCGAGGACGGGCAGGGTAAAAAACGGATCACGCCTGAACGGCTTCTAGCCGGTTTTTCTGCTGGATGCGGCTTGCCTTGGCCCCCGAAGAGCACGCCCGACACGTCAAAAATCCGCAAAAACCTCCTCTGAGTGCTCACGGATCCATTTTTTTGCGGCGGCCACCCCGGGATAATGCTGACCAAGCGTCTCCCAGAAAGCCCTGCTGTGGTTGAAATGCCGTAAATGGCAAAATTCGTGGATGATGATATAGTCCATTATCGTCGTCGGACATTTGATCAGCCGCCAGTTCAGCGATATGGCGCCCCGGGCCGAACAGCTTCCCCATTTTGTCCGCTGGTTGCGGACAGACAACCTTGCCGGCGCGAACGGTAACACCTCCTTCCAGTAATCATAACGGTCCGCAATTTCCACCTTTGCCACCTGGCGGTAGAAATCCATGACAAGGCCCGGGCTGGGCAGCGGCTCCTCCGACAGGTGGTCCATCGGATTGTAACGATAAACAACCGCATGTTCCCGCTCTTCCAGTACCGGCTTTCGCAACCCGGGCACCGGGAAATCATATATCTGCTTGCGGATCCCGCGCAGCAGCAGCGAGCCCTTCGCCTGTTCCCGTTTCCGCATGAGAAGGAGGACTTTTTCCTGGCGGCGCAGGCATACATTCCGGATCCACTCCCGTTTTTCCTCGGCGAACTGAAGCAGCCGCCGCTCGGAAACAGAGGAGGGGCCCGAGACAATAATGGCGTCGTCTTTCACCCGTATCCTCATGGTCCGCTGTCGTTTACGGCGCACAATTGAAACAGGGGGGATGGCCGCATCCACCCGCTCCAAAGCCGTGGGTCCTTTTGAAAGCCTGTTATCCGGAGGTTTTTCGGTTATGCTCAAAGGTCTGCTTATTCTGTTTCTGATCGATGTTATTGTTCTTCAATCCGGCCCGGTTCAATTAAGCCGATGAGTGCGCAGCGCTTCGCGTGCTTTTTTCACATGCGGATGGTCAATATCCGGCGTTGCCGCCCTGCTGAAATAAAACCTGGCCATGTCACGGCGATCATTGCGGATGCTGATTTGCCCAAGATAGTACAGGGAAACGATAAGATTGGTGCGTTCGGCGAAGGGTGTCAGTTTTTCGGCATGGGATACGGCCTCCAGGAAATCACTCTCTGCCAGCCGGAAGTCGGCCAGGTGGTAGTACCGGATGAGGCCGCGGATGGTAAAAAGATCTTCCCTCATGGTCAGCGATTCGTGCGTATCCGGGTGAAAAGGATGGTCCAGGCTCTCTTCGATGGCGGCCAGGGCATCAGAGTAAAGACTGAGCTGGTACAGCGAGCGGATGTAGAGCCGGCGGTAGTAGCTGTTGCTGGGATAGCGATGGTACAGATCGCGCAGGTGGCCAAGCGCCTTGTCGGGCTGGCTTTCGAAGTGCAGGTAGATGTGCCCCAGAAAGTAGGTGGCTTCCGGCTCCACAAAGACACTGCTGTCGGCGGCAATAGCGAGCCGCTCCAGCCCCTCGGCGCGGTCTCCGGAAGGCAGCATCCAGCGGATGGTGCGGGCGATGGTGTACTCCTCGACCAGGAAAGCGGTGAAGTACCGGTACATACCCAGGCCGAACTGCATGTCCGGCATCTCCGGATGCTCATCCTCAAGGCGAAAGAAATCACGAAGGGCGCGGCGGCCATGCAGGAAGCTTCGGTACCAGCGATGCCGGTTGGAGTAGTAGCGGGCTATCTGGCCGTTCATCACGGAGCGCACGATAAGGGCGTCCATATGGTTTGGATCCATCGCGAGGATATTCTCAGATGCCTCGAGAGCCTTCTCGGCTTTTTGAAGAAAGGCCTCATCATACGTGGTGTTTTCGAGATCTATGAGGATGGGCCACCAGGCGTCAAGCGCTTTCCACATCGGCCATACGGGGTGTTCGGGCCAGGCGCTGCGCCAAATCGATAGCTTGTCGAGAGCAGCATCCAGATCGCGGTTGTAGAGTTCGTCAATGGCGGCACGCACATCACGGATAAAGGCCTCATCCATCATGAGCGATGGCGGAATGCCGCCGGGTTTTGCCGTGGCAGTGTAAGCATGCGGCGCGATCGTAGCAGCCGGTGCCATTGCCGTTGCAGAGTGACCATGCGCTACAACTGATGGAGCCGGTGCCGTGGCGGCCGTGTTGGATGCCGCAGCTTCTGCGCCGCTGTTGTTTCCAAAACCCTGGCTCAACGGAACGCACAACCATGTGCACACCAGGATGGCTGAAAGCAGCGTAAGCGTCCGTGGATGAAAGCCGGTCCGGTGTCCCATAGCCCTCCTGCAGGTCAGCTGCGGTCCAGGCGATCCATAGGAAGAAGACGCACCATCTTGCGCAATTCGTTGATCTCGGCCTTGCGGAGGTTGCGCCAGCGCCCGACGCGCAGGCCCTTCTTCTGGAGCGGACCATATCCCACCCGGTCCAGGCTCAGCACCTCGACACCCAGCGCTTCCATCATGCGCCGCACAATCCGGTTGCGCCCCTCGTGCATGCTCAGGGTTACCACGTTAAGGAATTGCGGGTGGCGGGTAATACGGTAGGCTTTTGCGGGACCATCCTCCAGCGGAATCCCCACCCGCAGTTTTCCGAGTTCATCGTCGGTGAGCATGCGGCTGGTTTCCACATCGTATACTTTTCGCACCTTGTAGCTGGGGTGCATCAGCCGGTTGGCAAGATCGCCGTCGTTGGTGAGCAGGATCAGGCCTGTCGTGTTGCGGTCGAGCCGTCCGACCGGATAGACACGCTGTCCCGTGGCGTTCTCCACCAGGTCCATGACGGTCTTGCGCCCCTTCTCGTCACTGGTGGTGGTGATGGTATCGCGCGGTTTGTTCATCAGGATGTAGACAAACGGCTCAGGCTCGATCCTCTGCCCGCTCACGGTGATACGGTCGCCGGGGCTTACCTGGTACCCCAGTTCGGTGACCACCTTGCCGTTGACATGCACCTTTCCCTCTGATATGAACGTATCGGCATCACGACGCGAGCAGATGCCTGCGTGCGCAATGTACTTGTTCAGGCGAGTGGTTTCGGGTTCTTCCCGGGTGGATGGGGTTTGTCGCGCGGACCCGGCCTGTCGTGAGGGCATAGCTTGCCTCGAGGGACCGGTTTGTCGTGCGGATCCGGTTGACCGTGTGGATGGAGCCCTTCGCGGGGAAGCGGCAGGCTTCCTTGAACGCGGACCGGGCCGCTGTTCCAGTCCCGGTTCAAAGGAGTCGCCGCGCCTGTCTTGCTGCTGACCGGTTCGTTTCCGGCCCATCGTTCGAGCCCCCGGCCTGCCGGATCGTGGTCCTGGTTTTCGTGACCTGGAGTCCGCCTCTCCGGGATCCGATGCGGGTCTTGGTGTCCATTCATCTGCTTTCTGCGGCCTGAAGGAAGACTTTTTCCGCCCGCCGCCGGACTTGTCTCGCTCAGAGCCGGATTTGCCCTTTTCAAAAGTGGATCTGCCTCTGTCGGAGGTGTTGAAAGTGCGGCGCTTGCCGGTTTTTGCCGGTCGGTTGCGGGAAGGTTTTGAGGAGCGTTCGGTCACTGAGTAATAGGATTAATTGACAAGTATGTTCTAATAATGAATGCGTTGTTTGGCGGATTATTGTGGACGCCGGCTGTCTTCGCCGTCAGGGGTCTCGTTGTCATCATGATCTTCATCAACATCGTTCTCACCCGCGCCCGGGTCTTGCTCCACATCGTCGTTATTGTCTTCGTCGCCTGCATGTGGGAGTTCCCCAACATCACCGTTGTCGGCTTCTTTCCTCGTGCCCGAGTCTCGCCCATCATCATTGTTGTCTTCGCCGCCTGCGGACATGTCTTCCTCCACATCGCCGGGGGAATCATCGTGCTCATCATCCCCGTCCCCAAAATCCAGCCAGATGGCATCATCGTCATTGCCTTGTTCCGGGGTTTCGGTCCGGCCCTGGATCTCCTGCTCTTCCTTCTGATCCGGCACCTCTTTCGGGTCTGCCCCGTCGTCATCCGGATCGCTGCCCGAATCCACCTGAGTCCCGGCAAACGACATGCCTCCGGTTTCGGACAAAGGCGGACGCAGTTCGGATTTCAGCTCCAGCATCAGCTGCCGGTGCTCGGCCATGTCATCATCCTTCAGAATTTCCTCTATCTCGCGTGGTTTGGGCAGCTCGTCTATGGTATTGATGCCGAAATGCTGGAGGAAAATAGGTGTTGTACGGTACAAGAGGGCGCGTCCGGGACCCTCGTAGCGGCCGGCCACTTCAATAAGATCTTTTTCAAGGAGCTGGCGCAGGATATATCCCGAATCCACGCCACGGATGTGGTCAACCTCCGGCTTGGTGATGGGCTGCCGGTAGGCCACGATGGCCAGGGTTTCAACCGCCGACGGAGAGATCTTCCGCTTGGCATTCTGATGCTGGAAATGCTCAAGCCAGCTGTGGTACTTAGGCAGGGTGGCAAAAGTGTATCCACCGCCGACGACCTGGATGGTGAAGGCCCTTCCTTGCTCTTCCAGTTCTGCGTTCAGCTCATGGATGACGTTCGCGACATCATCTTCCCCGATGGGCGGGGCCAGCTCGGTGCCTGTGATGACCGACGCAATCTCATCGGCCGTCAGCGGTTTGTGCGCCGCGAACAGGATCGCTTCGACTACCGCGCCGAAGCGCTGGCCGTTGATTTCCATGTCTATGAGCTGTGACATTCTTTGCTGCTGCTGACTCTTTTCCTGCTTGTAAACGATTGGTCTGGAAAGTGCAATATTACTAATAAATCCGCGCTTTTTATAATCGGAATGCAATCGTGGCACCAGGTGCAGGATGCAGCCCGGCAACGGTATGCACGCAGGCAGCAGGACTCACGCCGGGAACAGGTCTCGCGCTGGCCACAGGACTCACGCCGGCAACGGTATGCACGCCGGCAGCGGGACTAACGTCGGGAACAGGACTCACACCGACAACGGGATTGACGCCGGCAGCGGGATTCACATCGGCAGGGGGGGCGGGCTGAGCGACATGCCAGGCAGAAACCTTTTCCGCCAAAAATTGACAGTTAGTGCATGGTGTCCACGTTGACTGTGATGCGAACCTTGCCGGCCTGCGGCGGCTTCTCCTTTTCAAACGCCGCAAACGCCGTGTCGAACAGACGCTCCATGTAACCACCCCCTTTCTCGGGATCGATTTTGAGGTGCGATTCCCACGAGTAGATGTTGTTCATCCGGGCAATGGTGGATGGGGACGGACCCATAACGCGATCAGCCGGCAGCACGCGTGACAGGATACCGGTGAATACCTCGGCCACATCCCCGACCAGCTGCGGATCGGCCGATTTGAAGAAGATCTTGACCAGCCGGGAGTAGGGTGGATACAGGAGCTTCTTGCGACTTTGCATCTCCTGGCGTGCAAATCCGGGAAAGTCATGTTTTTGCGCGAAATGCAACGCCACATGCTCCGGCATGAGGGTCTGGAGGAAGACCTTGCCCGGCTTGGACCCGCGTCCCGACCGCCCCGCCACCTGGCTGAGCAGCTGATACATGCGCTCCGAGGAGCGGTAGGATGGGAACGCCAGCTCGGTGTCGGAGTTGATCACGCCCACCACGGTGACGTTGGGGAAATCCAGCCCCTTTGCAACGATCTGCGTGCCCATCAGGATGTCCGCCTCGCCCCGGGCGAACTGCTGCAGTATACGGTCGTGGGCGTGCTTCCCGGAGGTAGTGTCCTGATCCATCCGAGCGATGCGCGCATCCGGAAAAAGTTCGGCCAGTTCGTGCTCCACCCTCTGGGTGCCCATGCCCAACTCGCCGATCGACTCGCTGTCGCAGTCCGGGCAACGCTGCGGCATCAGGCGGCTGTATCCACAATAATGGCAGCGCAGGTGGCGCTTGACCTTGTGGTAGGTGAGTGAAACCGAGCAGTGCGGACACTCCACGATGCCGCCGCAATCATCGCACTGTATGAATGTCGCAAAGCCGCGGCGGTTGTGCAGCAGGATCACCTGCTCGTCCCGGATCAGCGCTTCCTCGACGGCAAGGAAAAGTGGGACGGCAAGCGGGCCGCGCATCGCGGAACGGAATTGCTTCAGGTCCAGGATGCGCACCTCCGGAAGCTCCGCCTCGGCATGCCGGTTGTCCAGGCGCAGCATGGTGCATTTGCCGGCCGCCGATGCCTGCAGGCTGTTCAGGCTGGGCGTGGCCGATCCCGTAAGGATCACCGCGTTGTTGAAATACGCCCGCATGATCGCGGTCTCCCGGGCATGGTAGCGCGGGGCCGGATCCTCCTGCTTGTAGGACGGGTCATGCTCCTCGTCGATGATGATCAGGCCGGGGTTGCGGAGCGGCGCAAAAACCGCCGATCGCGCGCCAATAGCCACCCTTTTTTCGCCCTTTTGCAGCGCCGACCAGGCATCGTACCGCTCGCGGTCACTCAGCCGGCTGTGCAGCACCGCAATCTGGTCGCCAAAGACCAGATGGAACCGCCGCACCGTCTGCGGAGTAAGGGCGATTTCCGGAACCAGGATGAGTCCGTCCCGCCCCTGCCGCAGCGTTTCACGCAAGGCGTGGATGTAGATTTCGGTCTTGCCGCTTCCCGTGATCCCGTACAGCAGGAACCGCTCGAACTTCTTGTCGGTAATGGCCTTCAGGACGGGCCCAAAAATTTCTTTCTGCTCGGCATTGAGCACGCTGATGCCGTCCGGCTCGTACGGTAGCGGCGGCTTCGCCTCGTCGGCCGGGACTTCGCGCGATTCCAGCAACCCGCTTTCCCGCATGCGGTTCCAGACATAGGCCGTGATTTCCGGCTGTTCGAAGATGCGTTGCCGGGTGGATGGCAGCGGCAGCGCCCAGAGCGTCCGCAATCCGCCTATCCACTTTGGCTCCTTGCCGGAGAGGGCATCCGGAAACCGCTCGGCCAGCACCGCGTCGATGCCGGCTGATGTCACCTGTCCGCGCACATCCTCCCGCCAGTTCCAGAGGGTCTCGGTGCGGGGATGCATCCGGAGGCGGGGTATCTGCCAGATCTCCACAAGTCCTTTTTTAACAAGCCTGTCCAGCGCCCGTTCGCCTTTCGTTTTCCACGATCGCGAGATCTCTTTTAACGAAATATCGGTGCCGGTTTCGTGGCTAGTCAGGAAGTCGTATACCTCCCGCTCCAAACCGCGCAACGAAATATCGTTGCTTTTTTGGGTGATCCGGACGAATGGTTCGGCGACGAAGTTCATGCCGGCCGGGAGGGCTGCCTGGATGGCTTCGCCCCAGCTGGAGTAGTAGAAGCGGTGGACCCACTCGGTCAGGCGCAGCAGTTCTTCGGACAGAACCGGCTGGGGGTCCATCACCCGGACGATATCCCGCGTTTCGAATTCGGGTTCCCGGTCGTGGGTCCGCACCACCATACCGATAGCCATCTGGCTCTTGAGCGGCACCCAAACGCGCATCCCTGGCAGAATAGCCGCTCCAGTTCCGCCTTTTTCTCTGCCGGACGGGTCGGCAACGCCGCCGCTATCTGCAGCATTGCCAGGCCTCAACTGAGCCGGGATCCGGTACGTGAAACAGCGCCTCACGGCAGTCGGGAAGGCAATGTCGGCAAATCGGGGCATGGAATTGGATCGGCAGGGTTATTGTTTGTCGCAGAAAGATCGCCATCGCAATGTAAATATACCATCGCGGGAAACGAAACGGCGATAAGAATTGGAGCATTCGATCACGTATTTAACCATGCAGCGTCGCTAAAAAAATCGTATATTCTGTATTCTTTGCCGGATGCGCCCGTAGCTCAACTGGACAGAGCGTTAGGTTCCGGTCCTAAAGGCTGGGGGTTCGAGTCCTCCCGGGCGTACTAAGCCGATTAAATCGGCGTCATGTGACGATGATAACTTTTAAAAACTAATTTTGCGGTAAGGTATGAAACAGGCAAAATTGCGGGGCTAAATTTTCCTGACACCGCATGTTACCCGTCCGGCTATGAAGAACGAAGTTTTACTAGTTGACGACGACAGGATTTTCAACATCCTGCACACGAGATTATTCGAGAAAGCGGGAGTAAGTTTGCCGGCCATAAAAAGCTTCAAAGGAGGGCACGAGTGTATTTCCTATCTTGATGGCCATGATGAATCGGCTAACACCACATTTCTGGTTTTGTTGGATATCACCATGCCTGTCATGGATGGATGGGACCTGCTTGAAGAGATGAAAAACCGAAGCTATATGAATAATGTTTTGGTGATCATGGTCACATCGTCGGTGGATGGCGCCGACAAAGAGCGGGCAAAGACCTACGATTGCGTCTTGGATTACGCTGAAAAACCGTTATCATGGCAGTTTATTGAGCAGCTGAAATCCAGAGAAAAACTTGAAGGTCTGTTCCAGAAATGATATCAAATGCGCCCGTAGCTCAGTTGGATAGAGCGTCTGACTTCGGATCAGAAGGCCGGGGGTTCGAGTCCTCCCGGGCGTACTGTTACCATGGCAGTCCAGGCAAGGCGCCATCCAGCATCGCAGGTGGTATCATGGATAGTTCAAGCCGTTAAATCCGGGTAAGTTGCGAAATGTGGAGAGCAATAATAGTTTGAGGATTGAGGCGGGACGGACAGCGGAGTTGCATCAGCGGGGCAGCGGGAACCGTCCTTCGGCAATGAACCCGTTGCTGTCAGAGTGGAGTTCAAGCGTTCCTTCCAGCTGTTTAACAAGCGTGCGGATGATGGTGTAGCCCAATGTTTTGGGTTTTTCCAGCATTTGGGTGTCAGCCATACCTACCCCGTTGTCTTTCACGACAAACCGCAAGCGATCAGGGGTCTTTTCAAAAAGCACATCAACCAGTCCACGCTTGCGATCCGGGAAGGCGTGTTTGCAGGAGTTGACGAGAAGTTCATTGGCCAGCAGGCTGAACGGGACTGTCTGGTTCAGGTCCAGCATGATATCGTCGGCCTGGATTGCCACATCGATCACCTTGTCGTTGTGCACTTTCGCAAATCCCAAAACCAGTTTTTTGAGGAGTTCGCCGAAATTGATATGTGCGGGATTGTCGTGCTCATATACCAGTTCGTGTACCAGCGCCATGGACTTTATGCGCTGCTGCATATCTTGCAGCACCGACTTGGTCTCCTCTTCTGTGCTGAAAAAATCCGACTGAAGGCTTATCAGGCTGGATATAATGGCCAAGTTGTTTTTCACCCGGTGGTGGATCTCTGCCAGCAGGATATTCTTTTCATTCAGATTTTTCTGGATAATACGGCTCTCGTGCTGGCGGATAAGCGCGTTGGAGATGATTTCGGAGGCTACCTTGAGCAGGTCAATTTCTGACTCTTCAAAGACCCGAACTTTTTTCACGGCATCAAATCCGATAAAACCAAGATCGGCTTCCTCGTGTTGTAGTGGCAGCAGAACGACAGACTTGATGCCCTGAGGTTCCAGTATTTGCCGAATGGTGTCTTTTTCAGGCATGGCCAAGACATCCGGAACGTGGAAGACCTCCCCCTTTTCATGCGTACTGAGTATGTCGCCGAGCAACCGCAAAGGGATGTTCTGCAGATTGTCTATTTCCGGAGCAATGCCTTCAGCACACCATTCATGTGTGTTACTGGTAACCTGACGGTCGTAATCGTGCAGGAATATATAGCTTCGGTCCATTTTTGTAAAAGAGCCTATGGAAGCCAGCATTTCCTGCAGGTGAGAGTCTACATTGTCCGGCACGATGTTGATGAACCCCTTGGCCAGGTCCACCAGGAGCTGTTGGAGCGATCTCTGGTAGCTCATCCACTCTTCTGCTTTTTTTCGTCCGGTCAGATCGACTATGGAAACTATGCTTTTACCAGTTTCCGGAATCATCATGATGGTCAGCATGGCCTCGCCGTGATGGCCGTTTTTATTTTTAAAGCGAAAATTGTATCCCGACCGGATTTTTTCAGGGTTTTCCCGGCTGAGGTGGAACAGCTTCATCATGCGGTCCAATTCGTCATCCTCAACCAGCTCCATCCACCGTATTTTCCCCTCTATCTCGCGACGTTCGTAGCCGGTTTTATGTGCAAACTCATCATTTGCAAGACTGATTACACCGTCATCTTCAATTATAATTATCCCGGTACCCGAATTTTTAAATAAGTCTCGGGTGTATACAACCGGTTCATGATTTACAGGTTTCATCTAACCCTCATGGCATCAGCTCTCGCAGATGACCGTATTGGTAATAATTGCGCATTTCTCGATTTATACAGTTTAGGAGAACGAAACGGTGTGTTTGTTACAATTTTTTTCTGGAAGCTTAATCTCAACTTTGAGATGCAATAATTAAAAACGGTGTTTGTAGCATTTTTTCGTCGTTCTGAATCCTCTTTGTCAAAGAATGACGGGCGATACGACGATTATGGTGCAATTAGCATCGTTGCCAGTAGCATTTGATGTTGAAAACAACATTATTCTGCGAAATGGACCACATATTAAGGGATTACCAGTGTAGCACTGCTTATGAAAAGTCAGTCGGTATTTGTAAAACAGATGCATCAGTTTTTGGCCAACCATTGATGAAACGAATTCAATGATGATGGAAAGCTAAAAAGAGTGTTGTTGATTGAATATGAACCATATCTTCTTGTCTGGAAATTTTTTTTTTAAAAAGTGTGATGCTCTTGTAACTTTTTTTGTGTAAGTCTATCCTGTTAATATGCCACGCATGTGTGTATTAGAAGAATCAGAAATATGTAAGAGTTATAACATATGTTGTGCTTTTTTTTAATCTTTGTAATGGTAGATTCATTGATTCAGGTTGGCATGCAGATGATTTTGGAAAGCCACTACATTGCCTTTTATTAAATAAAAAGACGGGCTAACAGCCAATACAGACAGTTATAGCATTTCTGGTGTTGCACAAATTGCGGTAGTCATTTTTGGGCATATTGTGCGGTTTTGTATTCTTGTTACCGTTTTTTTCAACATTTTCAGCACCTACTTTCACAACCAAACTAATCCATTGTTAACATATGGGCCAAAACCATAAGGCTCTATGTTAATTACGGCATCTGGAAACAGATGCATTAATACGAATTCCGCGGATAATCTATGAGACATTATTGTTCCAGGTTTTTAAACACATGAACTGAAAGCAACGAAAAGAAATGTCCATGACCGGGCATCTCCCGGTCACACAGTAGTATGATAAAAACGTCATGGATATTTTGTCTAACCTTATAAATCATAAATCATAAACACATGAAATATTCATGACTGTGGCACTGACACACAGTAGTATGATTAAAATTGTCATGAATATTCTATGTGACCTTATAAATCCAAAATTTTAAAACAGATGAAAGTAAATATCAGCAAGAATCGGGATTTTGTCCTGGTATGGGCCAAAGGTAATGTTGATCTGTATCTTAAACCCAAGGGAAACTTTGATACGGCGTATAACGATCTTAAAGATGAGGACCTGAGGATATTAAAGGGGTTGTGGAACCACCTGCAGTCAAAAAAAAGGAATCTGGAGTATTCCAATCTTGAAAAGGGTATTGAAGAGGTGATAAAGGCACTGGATCAGATTTTCGAAGAGAGAAGAAACTGATTGCCATCTATTTTGGGGGGAATGATGACGCGGGGAGAGGCAGTTCTGACATAATCAGATGAATATAATAAAGGGCTGCAAGCGCTTTTTTGTAAATAAATAAGCCATTTAAGCATAAAAACTTAAATAAATTATTCACAGGGTTGGTTTTTGGGCAAAATAGTTTTAAAATAAGGGTCGTTGGTCTCAGGCGTATGCCGGAGTCAACAGGCATGCGAAAGCATGTCGGGGCGGGAATTAAAAAGAGCACCACAGTTGGGGCTGTGATGCTCTGTGCTCGTCTCGTCAATCACTGATCCAGCAACCAACAAGTACGAGGTTATAAATTATGGGAATCCATAAATCAAGTAAAGCATTTCTTTTATTGTCCATGGCCGTGCTGTTTATGTCCGCACCGGCTTACGCACAATGGAATCTTGGCCTTGACATAGCGAGCCGCTATGTCTGGAGGGGTTTCGAATTTGGAAACAGTCCAAGCCTGCAGCCGGAGCTCAGCTACACTACAGGCGGTTTGGAAGTCGGTATTTGGGGTGCATTTGCCACCAGCGGAGATCCGGACGGAACAGAAGTGGACCTGTTTGCATCCTATACGTTCGAGACATCAGCGGGCGATTTCTCGCTCATGGTAACGGACTATACATTCCCGGTGCACCACACAGGCCTTCTGGGATCAGAAACCTGGTTTGACGGCGATGCGCACTTCGTGGAAGTGGGTCTGGGGTATGAGGGACCGGAGTCGTTCCCGATTTCCTTTTTTGCCGGCATGTTTGTACACAATGACGATGACAACTCGGTATACCTTGAGCTTGGATACGAGGTTGGGGAGTTCGGCCTGTTTGTCGGCATGACACCCATGGAATCGGAAGCATACGAAACCACCGGTCCAGGTATCATCAATATGGGATTTGGAACCAGCCGGACAATCAAAGTCACCGATAGCTTCGATTTTGATCTCACCTCCGCGCTCTCGCTCAATCCCTATGCTGAAAACCTGTTCTTTGTGGTTGGCATCAGCTTTTAGGATGTCCGCTTTTCAGAAACTTGCCGTCCCGGTATCGTTGCAACCGGCCTTGCAGCCGGTTCACTGCCGGGCGGTTCAGTTTCGGAACATGTTGCTCAGTATGAACCAGATATTCTCTTTCCGTTCCCTCAGCCTGCGCGTATAGTAGGGCAGCCACATGGTTCCGTAGGGTACATACACACGGACGCGATATCCCTGTCTTACAAGTTCTTCGCATGTGTTGAGCCGAAGGCCGTAGAGCATCTGGAATTCAAATTTCTCTTTCGGGATATCGTTTTCCACCGCAAAACGCCTGGTCCAGTCGATCAGGTGGTCATCATGTGTTGCGATCCGGGTAAAATCGGTTCCCCTGATAAAATCGGCGGTATACTCCTTGAACACGGCACGAATGTCGGCCATGCTTTTGTAGGCCAGCGTGGGTGGTTCGCTGTATGCGCCTTTGCACAGCCTGACGTCGGCGTTGTCGCGTAC
>SLNO01000004.1 GCA_007132975.1 Balneolales bacterium | reverse complement strand
TACGTGAGGAGAGCATCACACATCCTTTGGGAAGATCTGCTTAAAGCCGGGATCGACATGTACGAGTATCAACCAACCATGTATCATGCGAAAATCATGATCGTGGACGATTACTATGTTACCATCGGCTCCACAAACTTTGACAACCGCTCGTTCCGACTTAATGACGAGGCCAATGTCAACATCCTTGACCGTGAATTCGGACTCAAAATGGCGGGCCTATTTAATGAAGACCTGGATCAGTCTGTGCAAATCACTCTTGAGGACCTGCAAAACCGTCCTTTGTGGCACAGATTCCACGGCTGGCTGGTTGCCAGGACGATTGGCGCATATCTGTAGGTCTGTAACTCTCACCCACCTGAACCGCGCTGATCCTCGATGATCCTCGCGGCAGTTTACTGATGTTCCGCGCACCCATCGGTCATCCATGCAATAATGCTTTGCAACGGCTCTATAACCAAAATTCAATGGCAGCGACAATTGATGAAGTGATTCGCCTCTTGCCTTATCCACCCAATAACGCTATTCTGCAAAGATGAGAGCAACAATCGAATGCCTTCCGGTGTGCTGTCCCATACACGCAATGACAACATTCGCATAACAACCGGATGTAAGATCCTGATACGTCAACCGTCACAAACCAAAAACGAGTGATTATGAAAAAGACATTACTATCCACATTTGCCGTTCTGTTCGTGCTTGCCATGGCCCTCCCGCGGGATTCACAGGCACAGGGCCTGGTCAATTTCGGTCTCAAGGGCGGCGTGAATATCGCCAACATGAGCTTCGACGACTTCGACGACAACAGTTCGCGCACCGGCATTACAATAGGCGCGGTTGTGGATATCGGCATCCCCATGTTCCCGGTCGGACTGGAAACCGGTATTTACTATTCTCAGCAGGGCACAACCTTTGACATCACCGAAACCGTCGAGGGCATGCCTGTGAGCATGGATGGAACCATAAAACTGGACTATCTCACAATCCCGGTACTGGCAAAAGTGAACTTCGGCCCTCCCGGACCATTGAGCCCCCATTTCGTGGCCGGACCTTACGCTGCTTTCATTTTAAATGCTGAAGAGGAGTACACTATTGGTGGGCAGACCGAATCATTTGATATCAGCGACGATACAGAGTCGATGGATTTTGGTCTGACGGTAGGTCTCGGAGCCGATCTCAACCTGATGGTCACAACCATAAGCGTGCAGGGTCGCTACTCCTTCGGGTTCACGGATGTATTCGACGGTGAAGGCTCAAAAAACCGGGTTATCTCCATTGTGGCCGGTTTTGCGTTCTGAGTTCGCATCCACACCAGATTCACATCTGTTCCAAATCCACATCCCCTCAGAATAATATGATAATCCGAGCCCTTGGCACCCTGTCCGTGGCAGGGTGTCTCTTTCTCTTAGCTGTTTCCTGTACGCCGGACGCTGACCGGTCCCCCGAAACCGCGGCTGACCTTCCGCAACCTGCCGTGCCGTCATCCATCAACACGGACGGATCCCCGGAATTCCGGAACAACCGCCTGTATGTGGCGGACTACAGCAACCTGCTGCACGCCGTCTCCATCATGGCAACGGTCTCCCGCCAATCCGAATACGGCCATGAGAACTACCGCCCCGAACTCTACCCGGAAAAAATGATGGAACGGGCCGAACAGTGGCTCGACATGGTGGGCACCATCGACCGTCATTTCAATGAAGGCGGCAAGGTCATCCGCTGGCTCGACCGGCAGACCGGATCCGCTCCGGAAGACGGCAACACCGACCTTGCCTTGTACCCGCACCTGGTCTACGCCTACCACATCCACCATCGCAGCGGCCGCTTCGATGATAACGAACTGCTGTTCAACCGGCTCAACCGTGAGGCAACCAACTACCTGGTCACGCCTGGACGCTATCTGATGAACGAGCGCTACCGCACCGGCGTGTTCCAGCATCATGACGGCTCCGTAGACCACAAGAGCATGAGTTACGCACTGGGCGGGCTGCACGCCAACGCCTATGCATGGGTCGTATGGAAGAAACCCGGAGGGCAGGACGACATGGGTGTGCTTACCGAAGCGGCTCTGGGCCATCACATGGGTCACACACCGGACCAGATGGTGCAGATCTATCGCGAAACAGCCGAAACACTTGACGATGCATGGGATGCAAGCCGGTCCATTTATGATTTCGGTGACGGGACCACCTGGCGGCTGGATGCGGTCGGCGCCATGATCCGCGGCAAAAAGGCCATGTACGACTTCCTTTACATGTTCGGCGATGACGACGATGCTGAAACGTCGCACCGGATCTTCGACCGGACCGCCGCCATGCTTGAGGCCGTCGCACCCCTCGCCGAACCCTGGGGCATGCCGGAAAAAATCGAGTTCACGGAGGATGGGGCCCGCGCCGCTTCGGAAACCGTAAACCTGTACCATTGGTACCAGTTCCTGAACCACCTTGGGGGTGGATACGGATTTGACCGCGAACGCGAGGGAATGCCCATGTACATCGACCGCTACCGCAATGACCTCAAGAACCTCATCGGCGAGCTGTCGGATAACGCCCTGCTCGGCGCGCTGGAATATCATGTGGATGGTGAAGGCCGCCTTGTCACCGCGGTAAGCTACGGAGAAGGATCCGTCACCGACGACCGCCTGACCGTCTCCACCGCAGGCATGTTCATAACCATGGCCGCCAACATGTACCGCAAGGGGTCGGCGTTTGAGCGGGCCTCTGACTGGGGCAATGTGCCGGATGATGTAGCCCGGCGAAGCCTTGTGCTTCACGATCTGAAATTCAGCCTGGTGGAACGCATTGAGGACGCCCTCTAAGCCTGGAACCTCTCCGGGATTATCTTTGCTATTTTATAAACATTTGATTTCCCCTCCCTTTTGTTAAAACGAGATATCGCAGCCTGGCTGCGATGTCCATTGCGTCGGCCATGCCGGCCACTCCGGCGATTCTTGCTGCTTCAGCTATTGCATCTAATCCAGAGACTCCTGCTGCTACGGCCAACAAGCTGGCATTCATCACCTTCCCCCTGCGCAAATCAAAGTTTCTTAGTGCTCATCACGCAGTCATGTTATTCTATTGCACTTGTTTAAATATTAAAATTTATTAAACAGTTGTGCGGATGTGTAAAAATATACATACATTCGCCAGCACAATAAGGTGAATCCAGGGCCGGTTGGATTCACGGCTATACCCTCCGGAGTATGATCCTCCGGAAATCTACAGAAAATCTGTTATGTCACATTATCTGAAGGGGGTTCTTTCCTGCCTCATAACATTGATGGTATGCACATCAATTGTTCAAAGCCGGCCGGCCGTACAGTTCACGGGCTCGCTGGGGCTGAATTATGATGCCTATCGTTATACCGAGTCGAATTTCGCCTCGTTCCGTCCACGCCACCCGGACAATCTGGGCCGGTTCTCCGCCGATGCCATGCTGTCTGCCGGACGCCATTTCACCATGCCGGTCTCCATCCACATAACCACCGGACAGAACACCTACCAATTGCCGTCCCTGCCGGATGAGGGACTGATCGACTACATCCGCAACCCCCGCAACAATGTCAGCATCAATCCAAGCTACCGCTGGATCCATGGCTTTTTCGGCTCCCAGACCCCAACCTACAGCGAGCTGACAACCGGGGACATCGCGCTGTTCGGAGCCGGGCTCGAGCTTGATCCCGGGCACTTCCTCTTCACCATCAATTACGGCACATCACAATTGGGGGTGGATTACGATCCGTTCAACAACATCGCCGGTGCCTACCAGCAGAAAATCCTGGCTTCACGGATCGGCTACGGCAAGCAGGATGGCACCCGGTTTGCGCTCAACTTCGTGAAGGTCATGGACGATGAGACATCCATAAGCACCGCGTCTCCGGGCATGCGTGCGGCCGAAGGCATCACTTTTTCACCGCTGTTGCAGATCCGCCTGACCTCCGACCTGCTCTTCACCACGGAATTCGCGGGATCGGTGTACACGTTCGACTTGATGGGGCCGGAAAACCCCTACGACAACGAAGTCCTGGATTTCATGGACCGGTTCCTGCGCATTAACGCCTCCTCAAATGCCGACTGGTCCAACGTAACCTCCCTGGAGTGGCAGGGCGACAACCTCACGCTCGGCTGGGAGGTTCGGTATATCGGACCCGGGTTCCAGTCGGCCGGCTACCGGGTTATGGAGCGTGACCTGATCGACTACAAAATCAACACAGGAATCCGGCTCCGGGACAACCGCATCTCGCTGAACGGTTCGTTCGGTCTGCGGACAAACAACCTCAACAACACTACGCTGGACAAGACCAACCGCACCATCCTCAACCTGAACGTGTTCGGACAGATTACCGAGGATCTCTCTGTGAATGCCAACTACGCCAATTTCGGGTTCCGGAACAACGTGACGCTGGACACGCTCCGCATCGAAATGATCAACAACACGGTGACGGTGAGCCCTTCGTACCAGATCCGCACCGACGCGCATACTCACGTCATTTCCGGATCCGTGAGTTACAGCCATTTCGACGAATTCAACCTGTTCACCGGCCGCTTCCAGAACACCACATCACTGAGCACCAGTGCCAATTATCAGGTGCTTTTCAATGACCGGCCGCTCAGCCTGGGAGCCATGGCCATGATCCTCTCCAACGATACACCCGTATCGGATATCCGCATCATAACTGCCGGAATCAACGCACGGTACCGGCTTTACGACCGGCGGCTGGTCCCATCATTGCGATTCACCTACTCCAATATATCGCGCGAACCGTTCACAGCGGATCACCGACTGCGCCTCCAGCTCAGAACCTCTTACAAGATCACCGAATACGCCGATCTGAATTTCTCCTGGAACACGTCCACCTACCGGTATGGGTCTTCCCGCCCGGATGCCACCCTGTTTGAGAACCGGTTTCAGATCTCCATTCAAACCCGATTCTGATCAATGTCCATGCACCATTCCCATATAAAAACCGTTCGGCGCTGCCTTTTTGCGCTCATCGTGCCCATCTTGCTGATCAGCAGTGCCGCCGAGGCCCAGGTTCGTGTGGACCTGAACGTTGATTCCAATCCCAATCCCCGGATCGCCGACTGGGTCAATCGCACCGAGCTCGCGATACTCACAGTGACCAACACCGACACGAGGCTGGAGGGTCTGGAGTACCGGATCAACGTACGTGTGCTGCAGAACGGGCGTCCCGTGGTGGAGACGCGGCCTGCGCAAGTGCAACCCAAGAAGCTTGAATTCGGGACAGATGTGTTCCTGGCCGATGAGATCATCACCTACAGTGCGCTCAATTTTTCAGGCGATATTGAGCGGCGAATTGTGCAGACCGGGATGCTGCCTGCCGGTTTTTACGAATTTTGCGCCTCGCTTACCGACATGCAGGGACAGGTCATATCCACCCCGCAGGAAGTCTGCCGCCCCATGCGCATCACCAGTTATCAGGCGCCCGAGCTGATCTATCCCACTGGGGATGTGACGTTGACGCCGGACATGCTCGCATCCACCCAGTTCACCTGGACCCCGGTGACACCGGCGCCTCCGGCGGAAATGGGCGTGATGTACATCCTCTCCGTGACTGAAATGCTGCCTCCGCAGTCTGCTTCACAGGCATTTTTCGTCAACTATCCGGTAATTGAGGAGGAGGTTGAGGCCACCACCCAGTTCCTTTGGCCGGTGGATCTGGACGTGCCGGACCAGACCACGCATTATGCCTGGAGTGTGAAGGCCGTGACGATGGACGGCGATCCTTATGTGGAAGACAATAACGGTTTCGCACAGATCGGCACATTTACGGTTTCGATTCCTGGCGAAGAGCCGGCCGGGGAAGAGGACCCTGAAGAGGGAGAAGAGGAGGAAGAGGAGCCGGTCACGCCCGGCGCGCTTGCGGTTGCAGACACGCTCTATGCCGGCGACAATGGCGAGTTTGAGGTGATTGTGACCGAAGTGACGGCGAACGGGCAGGCGTACAACGGCAAAGGCACGGTCTACATCGGCTGGCTGATGGCCCGCATGGCGGTGGCCTTCGACAGCATCACGGTGGATCAGGACCGGCGCCTGGTGGACGGCAAGATCATCGTCGAAAAGCACGAACAGGCACCTGTTTATCCGGTGGACTGGGCGCTTGAGGTGGCGGCGCAGGCCAATTTCACAAACCAGGCGGCAAATTCTGTCGTGGACTGGGTTGAGACCACATCCGGGCAGTCCATCCCCTACAACAATCTTACCGAATACACCACCCCCGTCAAGATGCCGCTCGGGCTCACATTCCCTGATGGCAACGAGGCCGCCATCACCGAAATGGTGTTCCGGAGCGACAAATCGGAGTTCAATGTGATCGCCGCCAAGACCGTGCCGCCCAGCTGGGGCACGACGCGAATCGGATTCCGCGGCAAGAAGATCCTGTTCCATCCATCCGGCATCCAGCTGCCGACGGGACGTTTTGAATTGGTGGAAGACATCACCATGGGCAATGTCAACAACCAGATCCAGTTCGTCTTCAAACAGCCCGGCGCCAATAACCTGGGGTGCTTCATCGAGTGGGATGAGGACGGGTTCAGCGAGTACGGGATCGAGCTGCAGGCGCTGTTCACGCGCGATTGGCTGATCCCCTCGCCGGACACCGATCCCAACAAGAAAGTGGCCGCCAGCCTGTCCGTCAACGGCACCAGCTGGAACGACCTGATCCTCGGCGGCACCCTGGAACGGGCCGAGATCCCCAATACCGGCGGCATGACTATTCTGGCCGATAGTATTTTTTATGACTTTTCGGATGTGCTGAACCCGCCCGGCATCACCTTCCCGGACAATTATCAGGGCGAGACCAGCGAGCTGTTCCGCGGGTTCTACATGAGCGCTTTTGAGGTGGAACTGCCGCAAACCTGGCAGACCCATGCGGGCGGACAGCCCAAGATCGGCGTCTACAACATGATCATCGATGACATGGGCCTCACCATGAAGGCCATGGCCACCAATGTGGTGCAGTTCCCCAACGCCGATGTGGCGGACCTCGTGGCAAGCATCGATACCGTGCATGTGGAACTGGTGGCCAGCTCCCTGACAGAAGCGGGCATCAAGGGTCGCATCGGGCTGCCGGTGAGCGACAAAGACGATCTGGACAATCCGCTCGAATACATCGCGCTGTTCAACAATCCGCAGGTTCCGAACGAACCGGTGAGCTTCCAGCTTACGGTGACACCGACCGGCCCCATCCCCGCCAGCATGCTCAAAGGCGAGCTGGAACTGGCCGAAACATCCAACATTGTCGCCTACGTGGATCCGGACAAGCGGACCTTCGACATTGATCTGCACGGCAGCTTCTCCTGGGGTACGGTGGATCTGGGCCCGGTCAAGAACGTCAACCTGGGCCTCGGTTTCCAGGGCCTGGGCATGAGTTACGACTCTTCAGAGCAGGACCCGTTCTCGTTCAACATCGGCAGCTGGTCGTTCGCGAGTCAGCAGAAATTTATGGCCAATTTCCCGGTCACCATCCAGAACATCGGTTTCACCACCCTCCCCAAGCAGCAGAATCAGCTAATCCGTGGCAAGATTGACTTTGATGTGATATTCAACCTTACCGATCAAATCGGAGGCACGACCAATCTTGGGGTGGAAATGGCCATCCTCGACAATGTGCAGGGACAGAAATTCTACCCGCAGTACATGGGCACCTCGCTGGACTCGATTGCCATTCATGCCAACCTGGCGGCCGTCAGTATCAAGGGAGCCCTGGGGATCCGCAGCGAACACCCGGTCTTTGGAAACGGGTTTATCGGAACACTGAGCGCTGACTTCAAGCCGGTAGGCGTCAAGGCATCCGCGCTGGCGGAGTTCGGCAACACCACGCATCAGAATGGCAACGAACTATACCGCTACTGGCGCGTCCAGGCCGATGTGACACTGCCGCCCCCGGGTGTTGTATTCCTGCCCGGACTGGCATTCCGCGGTTTCGGCGGCGGCGCTTATTACAACATGGAAGCCAGCCTTGACGGAACTACCTACTCATTCACACCGCTGAAATCACAGCTTGGTTTGCGGGTGGGGGCCACGATTGCCACCACTCCGTCCGAGGAAGGATTCAACGCTGATGTCGTGCTGGCTGGAGAGTTCAACACCAACACGAATGGTCTCACCTTCATCAATTTCACCGGTGACTTCTGGATCGGTTCCGACCTGACTGCCGCTTCCCGGGCAAAAGCCATTGTGGATGGCAACCTGGGTGTCACCTACAATTTCCCGGACAAGCACTTCAACCTGTTCGCCAATGTAAACGTGAGTGCGCCGCCCATTACCACGCCCAGTCCGGTCAATCTGGTGCTGGACATCAATGGCAAGCTGAACCAGTGGTACTTCAAATTCGGTGAGCCCGCAAACCCCAATTCGGTTCGTGTATTCGGCCTGAATCTGTATGCCTATCTGATGTTCGGCAATCATATCAGTCCGCCAACCGGTTTCACCCCCGGCTTTGCCAACGCCTATTACAACGCCATACACCAGTATCCGGGCACCAGCCAGATGGGATCAGGTGGCGTGGGCTCCCACACCAACACCGGCTCCGGTTTCGCACTGGGTATAGGGTTCATGTTCGACCACACTGCAGAAATCGGATTGCCCTGCGGTGTTTGTGTAGGCGATTTTTATGCCGGTTTCAACATTGGGGCAGGTGCCGAGCTGCATCTGGCGTTTCTGGATTACGCGGGCGGATGCGGCGGCTACAACCCCATCGGCATCAACGGCTGGCGGGCATCCGGCGGACTAGCATTCTATGCCACGGCCGGGGCCTATGTTCGCCGTGAAGGCGGCCTTGGCGACAAGACCTGGACGATTGTGGACCTCGCTGCGGGCGCCTGGATCTACGGCGAATTCCCCAACCCCTACTACGCCGCCGGCGCCATCAGCGGCCGTGCCTATGTGTTCAAAATCATCGATGTCAATTTCCACCATGATTTTGAAGTGGGCACCACGTGCG
>SLNO01000102.1 GCA_007132975.1 Balneolales bacterium | reverse complement strand
TCCTCGATCTTCTGGATGAGTTTGAGTATGAGGAACCACAGATCGAGGAAGAAAACGAACTGGATGAAGACCAGCTGGATGCCGAGATCAACCAGAGCATGCTCAATTCCCTTGTGGAAGGGATGCTTGTGGAGGCGGTGCGCAAGGATGTGAGTGACATCCACGTGATCCCGGCGGCCGGCAACAAGACCGATATTTTCTTTCGACTGGACGGCAAGTTGCAGCTCTGGCATTCCCAGGGAGGCCTCAAGCCGGAGGCGCTCAGCGCGGTGGTGAAAGACAAGAGCCGGAATGTGGACCGTTTTGAGCGGGCTTCCGCCCAGGACGGCTTCATCCAGCGTAAAATCGATGGCATAAACATCCGCTACCGCGTCTCCATCCTGCCGATCGTGGGCGAGGAGTTCGACCGGAAACTGGAGTCTATAGTCATTAGGGTCCTTGATGACCGCAAGGTGATCACCGACCTCGCCAAACTGGGTCTCCAGAAGCAGGCTTTCAAGGACTTCAACAAGGCCATCCGAAAGCCCTCGGGAATCGTGATCATCACGGGTCCAACCGGCAGCGGTAAGTCCACAACGCTGGTTGCGGCGCTCTACAGCGTGGTGGACCCCTCGGTCAATGTGCTGACCGTAGAAGAGCCGGTGGAATACCTGATCAAGGGGGTGCGCCAGCTTAAGATCTCGGAAAGCATGTCGTTTGACAAAGCCATGCGCGGGATCCTGCGGCATGACCCTGACATTGTCCTGGTGGGAGAGATACGGGACCTGCTCACGGCCGAGATCGCCATCAAGCTTGCCAATACCGGTCACCTTACGTTTTCAACGCTCCACACCAACGACGCCCCCAGCGCGGTGGCACGTCTGTTCAAGATGGGTGTGGAACCGTTCCTTATTGCCAATGCGGTGAACCTGGTTATGGCCCAGCGCCTTGTGCGCAAGCTGTGCGAAAAATGCAAGCGGCCCATCACGGATATTAACCCCGAACTTCCCCGCAACATCGGTTTCACCGATGAGGAAATTGCCGAGACCACATTTTACGAACCCGTAGGCTGCGAAGCCTGCAACCGGGGATTCAAAGGGCGTATTGCCATCATGGAAGCCCTCTACTTCGACAAGACGATCAAACGGATCATATTTGAGTCCGGTGACGATATTGATGAAGACCGCATACGCGAGCAGGCGGTGAAAAACGGCATGCTTACCCTGCGCGCATCCGGCAGGGACCGCATCAAGTCCGGCATCACCACCATCGACGAAGTCCTTGCGATCACCCTCGAAGATTAAACATTACATTTTTAGTTTTTTTTACTATAATAGCTGTGGAATAAAGGAATGGAACCAGTATCTGGAAATGTGATTCAAAACGGAATGGTCCGCAAGGTTCTGGAGACCGTTCCTTCGCAATTCAGAAAATTTTCACCGGAAGATCTCAGGGGGTTTCTCATGACAGGTCATCTTGAGCTGCAGAATGCCGGCGGGGTGCTTATGGAGGAAGGGTCCAGCGAGCTCCGCAACGCATGGCTCATTGCCGATGGCTTGCTGTCCGTCTGGAAAGACAACGTCCGTGTCGCCTCCCTTGCAGCGGGGGATTTCACCGGCGAAGAGTTCCTGTTCAAAAACGGTGTCCGTACAGCCACGGTCAAAGCCGATACCAACGCCGTACTGGTCCGATTCGAAAAATCGGCCGTTATCGAATTTTTCCGCACCCGTCCGGAACGGGTGTTCAAGCTCTTTATCATGAACCTGCTGGAGGTTCAGCAGCGCAGGATCCATGCCCTCAATGGCAAGGTCGCTTCTTTGAAACGTGAACTGGAGGAGGCAAAAGGTGACGTTAACACGTAATACAGGTTTTTTTGATCCGGGATTTGTCCGAGCCGGTATTCGCACTGGCGCATGCGGAGCTTGTTCTGTTTTCCGCACCATTGACCGTGGCTGTTGGCACATCACCTTAACAGCAGAGTGAGCAGCGGATGAGATACGACCAGGAGATATATCAAAAATTTGAAGAGTTTCGTGAGAAAATCGCCCAGGTACCATCGCACCTGCATGGTACCGAAAGGCAGAAGTGGCTGGTGGAGGTACTGGACCGGGCATCATTGGAGACGCGTTCTGCCCTCAGGGAAGTACTGGAGCAGCATTTGCTGCTCATGAAGGAGCTAGAGGCCTCCGATATCGACATGGGGGGTGACGGCTGCGGCGGGCAGATCTGGTACCGGATACACGGTGACAAGCGGCCCTTTGAGGGCTCACCGCCGTTTTCCCTGCCTGAATCCGACGCCATTTTGCTCAATCTTCTCAGCAAGGACCAGCAGGAGCATCTTTTTGAGCACAGGAACCTGGATTTCTCCTATGTCATAGCCCGCACAGACGGACCGAATCAGCGTTATCGTGCCGACATATACTACGATCTGGACCACCTCGCGCTCAACATGCGCCGTATTGATACGGAAATCCGGTCGTTCAAAGGGCTTCAGCTTCACCCGGAAATTGCCAAAATCCTGAGCTTGAAATACCTGAAATTCGGGCTTACCCTGGTAACGGGTATTACCGGATCCGGAAAATCTGCCACGCTTGACACGATTATTGACGCCAACAACAGGAGTGTTGACGCCCACATCGTACTGATCGCTTCGCCGGTTGAGCTTGTGCATGACTCCATCCGCTGTATCGTTCGCCACAGGGAGGTAGGCCGGGATGTGGGCACGTTCCGGGAAGGTATTGTGCAGAGCCTGCGGCAGGATCCTGACATAATCGTGATCGGTGAGCTTCGTGATGCCGAGACCATTATGGTCGCCCTGGAGGTCACCGACTCCGGGCACAAGGTGTTTTCAACGCTCCATACCGCATCGGCCAGTGAAAGCATCGACCGGATCATCGGAGAGGTCCCCGTGCGGGAGCAGGATCGTGTGCGCCACCGTCTGGCCGATGTCATCAGTTGTGTTATCAGTCAGAAACTGGTTCCCACGCTTGATGGAAAAAGGGTGCTGGCCAAAGAGGTGATGATGGGTACCGGCTCTGTCAAGGCGGCCATTCGCAATAACAATGTCAACGAGATCTATCAGATGCTTGCGGAGGGTTCGCAGTATGGCATGCACACCCTTGAGCAGGACCTCAAGAGGCTGGTTTATGAATACAAGATATCCCCTGAAGAGGCCCTGAACTTCGCAAACAACAAGAAAAGAATGAAAGAATTGCTTAAGTAATTCCTAACAAAAACGGTTTCCGCTTTGAAAAACAAGGATTTTATAGGTCTATCGCTTGAGAAAAACAAGCTGTACACTGCCCACCTGAGAAAGGTCAAAGGCCGGCTTGAACTGGTAAATCTGGATACAGTGGAGCTGCCGGAAATTGTGGAAGCCAAAGCCCGACCGCGCCTCGGGGACTACAAGCCCCCCAAAAAAGCCGATGCGGCAGGTGGTGGTGACGCCATGTTTGGCCTGGATGAGGACTCAGGCGATTTTTCCGACCTTAATCTGGACGATGACACGGTCTTTGGAGAGATCTCCGATGATCTGGATGAATCAAAGGTGGGAGAAGATGACAGCAATGAAACGACCAACGAGCAGATTCTCTCCTCCTTCTTCACCAATTTCGGCAAGCGCACCATGCAGCTGGGCCTCACCATACCCCAGGGCAAAACCATCTTTCAGCAGCTTGAGGCGGTCAACCTCAAGAAGATGAAGAAAAAGGATCAGCTGGAGTTCATCAACAACCTCCTGGATCCCATGTACGAAGATTCCATCAGCGAGGACCAGTACGCATGGGAGGTCGATGAAAACGGAGACGGTTGGCTTGTCTCCTACGACAACGACCACAGTCTGCTGAACCTTCTGGATCTTGCCGACATCACCTACGAAGGCAGCCTCCGCATCCGGGAACTCCTGCCGGAAGAAGCGGTGTGGACCGGCATGGTACGCTCACACTATGTGCTTAGCGAGGACCAGATCACGGGCCTTGTCAGCATCGGTGAACGTTCCAGCCGCTTGCTCTTCATGAAAGGCCAGCAGCTATTCCATGTGCTGCCGGTGATCAATGAGGGCAGCAAGTCCCGGAACGTGCTTCAGACCCTCTTCAGCAAGCTCCTGTTTGAAATAGACAAGGGCACGCTGCCGGCGCTTGACCAGATGATCATCATGCAAAGCACCAAGCCGGGTGCCGAGGTGGTCGACTTCTTCAAGGATCAGTTTATCGACGTGGACGTTGAGATGTTCCGTCCGGATCCCAAGAAACTGGCCGTCACAGAAGAGCTCAAGGAGAACCCGGAAGCGCTCCGTCCCTATGTTTCGGCCATTGGCGCCGCCCAGGCTGCCGCCGGGTTCGATACCGCCGGCTGGCCGCCCTTCTCCATGGTGCCGCAATACGTGCTCGAACGCCAGCAATACTTCAAGCTGGAGTGGCACGGCGTGCTCCTGTTGCTGTGCATCGCCCTTGCCCCGCTTCTGATCAACCACTGGTACCAGGGATACGTTTCCGAACGTGACGAGCTGGCCCAGACAGTGCAGACCATCGACATGCAGATAACCCAGACACGGCCCGTGGCGCAGCAGGTAGAGCAGATGCTGGAGGACAAAGCGGTGGTCCGGGAAATGAATGACAGGATCGTGAACCTCTCCCGCAACAGCCTGCTCTGGTCCGAGACGCTCAGCCAGATAAACGAAGGGGTGTCAAGGGTCCCGAACACTTGGCTTACCAGTCTCAGAGTTACCGGAAACGATATGAATATTGAGGGTTACACACTGTATCGCAACCGGATACCGCTTGCGGCAAGGGTTTTTGACGATGCGAGGATCATTTCCGTAACCGAAGGCGAGATCCGTGACGCCAATGTTCTGCAGTTCAACCTCCGGATACACAATTACAGGGATGAGGAAGACCGCTTTACCCCGCAGATCCCCGAACCTGACGATGATGTCATCCGGGAGATTGAGGTCCCGCAAATTGCCCAGTAATCCACCGAAACGGAAGGCTCATATAACATGAAGCACAGCATACGCAATACCCTAATCCTTGCCCTCACACTTGTCCTCATGCTGGGTGGCGGCTGGTTTATCCTGGACTACAGGTACAGCTCCCAGATAGAAGACCTGGAGCAGAGAAAAAACCAGAGGCAGCAGGAACTTCAGTCGGTCAGTCAAACCGCCGCTCTATACGAACAGACGCTGGAGGAGCTGAGCCGGCAATACTATATACGGGACAACCATCCAAAAGAGCTGTTCATGAATCACCGCTCGGGCCGCGTGTATGATTATATCCAGGAACTCAACAGCGGCATCTCATTCACAAATTTCAACTATACCGTACGTGATTCGGTCATTCAGGATAAATACGGCATTGTCACCATCCATCTCAGAGGCGAGGGTGAGTACCGGAACCTGAACAATTTTGTACACCGTGTTGAGCACAGCAGCGCCATCATGCATATTGAATCCCTTCAGATCACCAATATCACGGAGCTCGGGAAACTGAGCCGGGTGACGTTTGAGATGATCCTGCAGCTGTACTACAACCGGGATGACCGTCTGGAATGGGCTCCGAGGCGTGTACTAGCCGATCATCTCGGGGACATCGGACACAATCCGTTTTTCCCGCTTATCCATCCGGTTCCCCCGAATGTCCGCAACCAGGTGGATGTGGATGCCAGCAGGGTGGTGGGCATAACATCCCAGTTCATCCTGCTGCGTGACCAGAACGATCAGCTCAGACGGCTTACCGTCGGTGATGCCGTCTACCTGGGCCGTCTGAACCGTATTGATACAGACCGGCAGGAGGCGATTTTCCACCTGGATCGCGGCGGCATTTTTGACAGGGTCAGGCTAAGACTGCAATAAGGACGACGAAACCAACTTAACGGGAGTAACATGATGAAGTACGCAACTATGACAACCGCATTTGCATTGTTTATGATGGCTGCCGGCTCTGTTCTGGCACAAGACAGGCTGCCTGCAAGGGAATTCACCAATCCGCAGGAACTCGTCGTGCTCGATCAAAGCCTGCCCTTCTCCGAGGCAATGCGCATTTTTCAGGACCTCTCCGAAGAGTTCCGGGGCAAAATCCTTATTGACCGGTCCGGTTTCACCGGCAGCATCGGCACCGATATCTCCCGTATGCACTGGTTTGATGCCATGAACCGCATAGCCGCTTACAACGATCTGGTTGTCCGGGAGTTCGACAGGTACATCGAAGTTGAGAGAATTCCCGATGAAGAAATCACCCGTGTGCGTGAAACCGAGCCCGAGCCAGAGAAAGACGACAAGTTTGTCGATTTCTTTGCCCGTGAGATCGAGATCAAGGCCACGTTTTTTGAAGCCAGCCGGGATGTGGTGCGCGACCTCGGTATTGACTGGACCACCCTCAGGAACGGCCGTGTGCGTGTCGACAATATCGCTGCGGCGCGTGTCACCGATGAATCCATCAGGGCAGAGATCAATTTTGATGATGTCGGCGGATCGGGATGGGATATCACGGCACTTTTCAATGCGCTTGAGGCCAACAATCTGGGAGAGATCATCTCTTCGCCATCGGTCAAAGTGCTCGACGGTGAGCGCGGCCGCATCCAGGTAGGGCAGGACTTCTCCATCAGGCAGCGAGATTTTGCCGGCAACGTGATCGACCGCTTTTTCAGCACGGGTACCATTCTTGAGGTGGAGCCCAGGATATTTTATCATGAAGACGAAACCCCTTACATCTACATGACCATACGGGCCGAAAGAAGTACTGCCGCGCCCGGCGCCATCACTACCGTGGTGAACAAGCAGGAGGCAGAGACCGAGGTGCTTCTCCTGAGCGGGGAATCCACGATTATTGCCGGCCTGTACGAAACAGAGGAACTGAAAATCCGGCAGGGAGTTCCTATCCTCAAGGATCTGCCCGGCTGGTTCTTCGGCCTCCGCTATCTCTTCGGGTACTCATCCACCCGTTACGATGTCCAGGAGCTGGTGGTACTGCTTGAGGTCAATATTGTACCCTCTTTGCAGGAAAGGTTAAACACCAGGTTCCAGAACATGCACGAGCTCATAGAGCAGCGGAGGGAGGAGTACAGGGAAATGCAGATGGAGGACTGAGGCACAAATTATTAGGATGTCTTAATTTATCCCTGTTTGCTGTAACAAGCCGGTTTCGTCATACTCTTGTATAGTACACAAGGCCGCAAAGGTTGTCCGTGTTTCGACGACCGGACTTGTACAAACAGAAATTTTATCACTACTGGCTAGATTAGAGGAAGACTGATTCATCAGCTCCTGCCTGACCAGCAATCAAACAATTGATGGACAAGCCCGTCCATGCATGCCTAAAAAGGTATACCTATGGGAAAGTACGCCATTATTCTTGTATCAGCACTGATTTTTACTGCAGCCACTTACTCCTACTCACTTATGAACAATGAGCGGGTATCGAGTGAAAGGACCGTGGAAAACTTCAGCTACAATCAGGCAAACAATATTGCGCAAAGCGCGCTCATGATCGCCGTCAGAGACCTTATGGATAACCCCAACAGCAGCTTTGTTCCGTCTGCCGGCCAGGTGATCACCTATCCCCAGGGAAATTCGTTCGCTGCGTGGGAAGATGTGCAGGGCGAATATCGTCTTGTTTTCGAGAACCTGGGGGATACCCTGCTGAGTGTGGAATCTATCGGACGGTTTAACGGTCTGGATTACTCAGCCAGCGTAGGACTGACTTTTTCTTCTTCGGGAGGCACGTTTAACTGGCCGACGCTCAACCAGGCATTGCATACAGACGGTTCCATCGGTCTTACCGGAAGTTCGCGTATCTACGGGGATGTGTCGACCAACAGCACCCTGGACAATGACGTTACCTTTGGATGGAGCACCTGGATATACGGCAATCTTGCCGTCGGGCCCGGCGCTGATCCGGAACTTGTGGCCCCGAGAATAAGCCAGTGGGCACCCGATAACGTCACCGGGGACAAAAGCGCACTCCCGCAGGAAATTAACTTTGATCTGCCGACTTTTCCCGACATGCCCGCCAGCATTTCTGCCGGTCAATCCATGCGGGTCACAACCTGGCACGAAGAGCAGATGCAGACCCAGTTCCATCATTCGGAGTTTGATGGCATGCTGATAGAAGAACTTGCCATCGCCGGCAACAGGACCATGACCCTGGATGTGGGCAGCGGCGATCGTGTACTGCATGTAAGGAACATAAATATTTCCCAGGGGCACCTTAACATCGTCGGCGACGGGAACCTTACCATTTACGTAGAGGACGGGTTTACCCTGGGCGGTGGAAGCACGTTCAACTACTCCGGCGAGCCGGAAAACCTCATGATTTTTTATGATGGCAACAACAGGATCAATTTCGGCGGCAACATTCGCTTGAATTCCAACATGTACGTAAACAAGGCGGACATTGCAGTCGGCGGGTCCAACGAGATTCGCGGGAACATCATCTCGGGCGGCAACAATGTCACTATCAGCGGCAATGCCGGCAGCAATTCACGGGTTTTTTACGCCCCGAATGCGCATGTTGTGCTGAACGGGTCCGGAAGGGTTTATGGATCGGTTGTCGCGAAAAGCTTCCGCGCTGAAGGTAACACATTTATTGAATATCAGCATGGCACCGACGTTGATATGCCGGAAATCGACGATGACAGCGGCTCCGGTGCCGCATCTTATGCCATTGTTTACTGGAAATGAATCAGAACGGGAGACATTGCTCCCGGATATCTGACAAAAAACGAATCAAGGAAACATCATCTAATAAGACGGCTTTACCATGTCAACATCCCAAACTTTTCTGGCCATAGGTGCCATATTTCTGTTCTCGATCACCTCTCTTAATGTGAACCGGATGAATGTCAAATCTGTAAACAGCAGCGTTGACAACCAGATCACCAATGATGCCGTCAACTTCGGCAGGGATATGAGCGATATGGTGCAATCGTTCGCGTTCAGGTATGATGATCTGATGAACCAGATCGGCGGCCTGAACGATGTGACCTCATCATCGCACCG
>SLNO01000076.1 GCA_007132975.1 Balneolales bacterium | reverse complement strand
TTGAACACCTCCAGCGTAACATCCGATGCCTCCGGCAAAGTGAAGCTTATGGATGTTGTCGGGTTGAACGGGTTCGGATAGTTTTGATCCAGGCTGTAAGCTTGGGGTATTTCAGCTCTGATATCACCAGAGGTGGGAATAAGCTCCAGCTCCTCTACGGGCTCGGCAACAGGATCTCCGACATAGTAATCACGCATATTGATCCGGAAATATCCACCCTGTACGGTTCGGTCGTCATTATTCTCTCCACCCGGCGGAAGGAAGTTTCGGGGATCTCCCGCCTGCATATGAAAGCGAATTTCCAGACTGTCATCATCCATCACGAAATAGGTGGTTTCACCATCGGTGACATACAGGCTGTCGAGTGGGATATGGGCTTCCATGGACAACCCGTCCTCACTCCAGGCAATTTGCCCCGGCATGCGTTCACCATCATACTCATTATTGGTGTAAGCGAGTTCAGATGAGCGTATACGATGTCGCGCCCGTGTAAAAGACTCCGTATTTACAGTACCAAGGTAGCTGCTAAATCGGTAGTCATAGCGATCACCACCGTCAATATCCCGAAATACCACCCTGTGCCATCTCTGGAATGGATCATAGGCACCATCCTGATCACCCGGATCCCAATTGGCATTATCAAAGAAATCCATACGGAAGGCCATAATATGGTCATCTATGGCAAACCAGACGCGACGCATTTCAAGCCTGTCATCAATGGCCGGATCGCTTTCCTCCACAACATAGAGAGGCTCAAGCGTAGCCCAGTCATCAAAGAAACCATCAATAGTGATCCTGCCGGGGGTATCATGCCACCATCTCTGGTCACCCAACGAGGCACCATCCAGACCGGCGCCGATGGCAGGTGAGTTCTCGGTCAGTCTGAAGTTCCCACTGAACGGCGCCGCGAACAGTGGATCTACATTTCTGTAAATCGTACGGCCATCCACGGAGGCGTCGCTTCTTTTTTCAAACCCATCGGGCACGTTAGCGTACATCATGTAATCCACGACCGTATCTTCTCCGTAGATCTGAGCCGCGACACCGCCTTCCTCTTCATTGGTAATGATGACGTTGATCAATTCTACGTTGTCTGTGTAACGGGCGTAGATCGGTCGACTGTTCGACGGGTTGTGGATCGTCACATTTTTCATCCGGAAGTAGGGGCCCGGAGTTGCAAGGAAACCGTCATGATCCTCTACATACACTATCTCCCTGTCCACATTCCAGAAAGTCGAGTTTTCGATGATCAGATTTTTCACCGATCCGGGCTCCATTTGAGGGTCATCACGAAAACGGATGGCCCTGCCACCTATATCAATGAAACGCGAGTTGGTGATTTGTACCAGCTCGGCCTGTGTATCGGCATAACCCCGGATAGCTTCCCCGGAAAAGTTGTAGAAGTCTACATTATCAATTATGAGTGTATAACCGACTTTTACATCATCCCCACTAGCCCGAATGGCGCGTGACGATGGCTCAGATTGAATAACCCCGGCAAGCATTATGCCTTCTATAGTCAGGTCATCCTTGACTTCAATCATGCTGCTGGCATCCGAAACCCACTTGGGCTTCTTTGTAAGCCCCTCGGCCGCACGAATGGTCAGTGGTTTATCAATGACTATGTCAAACAGTTCATAGTAATAGCCACCATTTGTCGTAAGCTCGATGATGTCACCGGCTTCCGCTTCGAAAACAGCTTCATCTATCCTGTTTTCTCCTTGCGATATCTGTATGACATTCTGCGCCGCCAACGGACTCCAGAATATCAATATCAGTGCTGTTGTAAGTAGTGTTGCATACTTCATGCCTGACTCCTTTTTTATGAGTGGAAAAATGGAACAGAATTTTTCTGTCTGTTTTTTCCGTTTCGCTTTGGTTATTTGCTTCTTCTGCCTGTTACATATTCGCTGACCCGGTCCGGATCAGGTTCTACTGAGAAAAATCGGTCCGTATCTTCTTCCATCGTATTGCCATTACGGTCCTCCACACCGCGGCTGCCCTTGGGCACATTGCCACCCGTCTCAAATGTTCCCTCAACTAGTATCCGGTAGACAAACCCATTTTTAAGTTGCTGAGATGGATGGAATGTCATCTTGGATGCATCCGGATTTATATCCACCGGCGGTTCACCCTGCCGTCCACCGGCTATCCAACCCTGGAGAGCCCTGCTTGGGACATACGGCGAAATGGTACTTGAATCAGCTATGACATTCGGGTGATGATAGTCTTCCGGTGATACTATAACCAGTGTGTCCGACCAGATTTCAAACTCAAAATCACCGGCAACAAGCAGATTTTCCCGATCCACCGTTGCCGATCTCAGGAAAAGATCCCCATCCCATACGTAAGGACCTCTCAGACCCGCAGCAACAACAGTTCCATGCTCGCCAGTACCAGCAGCAAGATCTTTTATTACAACTTCATCTTGAAAAGAGTCGGTTTCAATCCAAGTCTCACCGGAATCTGGCGATCGCCATATTCCGGAAGTGGTTCCTGCATAAATCACATTTTCATTGCCAGGCTTGGCAACAATTCCAACTACCGGTTCCGAGATTTCACCTGTTGCAAGAACCCAGTTATCCCCGAAATCATCACTTCTGTAAATGCCATCACTGAATGATCCGGCAAAGAGAACACCCGGTTCAGGGCCATGCAAAAATAATCTTTGAATATTTCTTGCCCCAAGTCCCCGCCGGACCTGCTGCCATGAAGCTGCGGCATTATCACTCTTATAGACAAAATCATTGTCGGTTGAGACGAAAAGCCGATTTTGATCATAAGAGTCTATTATTATGGATGTAAATGTGACACCCGGCCGAAGCCCGCTGGAAGCAGCCGACCATGTCAAGCCGCTATCGTTCGATTTATAAACCCCGGAAGTCCCAACGGTTGCATATATGATTTCATCATGGTCCGGATGAGCAGCCATATAAGTGATGTAATTACCGTCCATGTCCGCAATTCTGGACCAGTTTGCGCCGGCATCATCTGTGCGGTAGAGACCATCATAGGTACCAGCCAATACATACGACTCACCGGATCCCACAAGCACACTGGTAACTTCAAGATCAGGGACTGCCTCAGACATCCACCTCCAGGACTGTCCACCATCTTCACTGCGAAAAACACCATGGATTTCACCGCCTGCATAGATTACCCCGGAGCCGTCGGGCTCATGAGAGATGGAATTGAGCGTATCCATCATGACCACCGGATAAAGTGAGAAATTTGGCTCAACAGATGCTTCATTAATGACCTTGCTGAACCATACCTGTATGGATATGTCAGGCGGCACATTAACTGCATCATCAACTGGCACAATGTGCGAAACTGAGGGCCTGTTCAGATCATATCTGAAATCCGGATTGGTAACCACGCGATCCTCGCAGGCAACCAATGCAAACATGAATAATGTCAGCGCACCTAATACTCCTCTTATTTTAAACTGGCTTAACATAAGGTCCTGTTTTAGTAGGTGATGAATACCGAGATCTTCTGGATTCCACCGAAGTACATGTAGTTTTCATAGGAATAATCGAATCGCAATCCCAGGTTCTGGTAGGATGGCAGCTCAAGCCCGACACCAAGTGAAAAGTCGGAGATGTCGTAATTGAACTGGTACCCGCCCCTGAGATAGATAAGATCCTGAAAGGCAAACTCTGCACCTGTTTGCAGCCTGTACCTGAAATCTCGGGAATCAAGTACATCGCCGGAAACCGTAAGTCTGTAATTGTCGTTTTCGAAAATTTCTGTGGCCAGACCAAAACGGAACATCAGCGGAAGATCCCAATCGCTGGTGAGATATGAGGCTTGAATGGGTTTGCCCTCCTGCCCTCGCGTAACTCGAAAATCAAGCCCGGAACCAGAGATGTTCATCCTTTGACCCAGGTTTGTCATCGCAAAGCCAATTCTCATATCATTTAGGAAATTAGTGCGATAGACACTTCCAATATCGATGGCCAGAGCCCGGGCTTGAGTTCTGTCAAGCCGCTCCTCCACATATTTCAATGTGATCCCGAAAGAGAACCGGTTAATAAGTCGCCGGGTATATGTAAGACCGATCGTATGGTTTGCCGCCCGGAATGTCCGCCCGGTTCCCTCCGGCTCTTCAACGGTGGTCTCTTCAATTGCACCGGAATCAAAAGAGTTTAGACTTAAGCCTATTGTACCAACGCGATCTATGTGATAAGATGCTCCAAAAAAATAGATCTGTGAATCCATGAACCAGTCTGTAAAATGAAGCACCGCTTCATTATGGTCCACCATGCCAATTCCACCCGGGTTCCAGTACAGCGACGTGATATCATCTGACAAGGCCACGTATGCCCCTCCCATTGCAGATGCCCTGGCTCCTACGCCGATTTTCAGGTAATTAGCCATGGAGGTGCCCACATGCTCAAGTGACTCCCTGGACCCGTTGTCTTGGGCCTTTGCTGAAGGCATCGCCAAACAGAGTATGAATATGGCCAGAACGATATTTTTAAAAAGAGTTCGCATAATCACTGTGTGTCTTTTTACTTGATAATGACAAGCCTGCCTTTGACCGAGCCCAGATCGCTTTCGATATGATAGAAATACAAGCCGGGTGCAACATCCCGATTCTCATAGCTCCTCAAATTCCAGTTGGCTTCCGATTCAACAGAAGCGGTGGATGCATTGTGTTGCAAGGTGCGGATATGCTCACCCGCCACATTGAAAATCCGAATGGTGCAGGTTTCAGGTAGATTCGTAAACTTGATCAGCCCCTCTCTTGTCGAGGTTTCGAGGGGGTTATAGACCCTATATGGATTGGGAACCACTCTGATATTATTGAGCTCATCACTGGTCTGGGATACAGGCGACCTCGGAGAGGTTCTCACTACATTTGCTCCACTGGTTCGGGAGCTCTGCAACGGTTGAATACCATCGGGATCCTCATCACCTGCACTGTAGGCGACTACGGCATAACTGTAGTTCCTCCCATTTGTCACATTTCTGTCTACAAATTTGTACTGTACAGTATCGACATGTATCTCATTCAAATCGTCTATCATCAACTCCCTGGTAAAAACATCATCGGTGAGAATATCCTCGAATCCTGTGTCAGACCCCCGATTAAAAGTCGGCTGAACAGGTGACGCGCCAGTAATTCCATTGTCCAGGTCGTACTGGGCAAAAGGAACATAGTCAACAACATCCCCTTCACTATTGGTGACTACCCTGTCACCCCACGTCCTGCCTCCATCTGTGCTTCTGTAAATTTTGTATCCCTCGAATGGCTGGCGACCGGCACGTTCATTCAATTCATCATTTTCGCTGATGCTTCCCCATCGCAGTACAACTTCCCCATCACCCGGCTCAACAATGACATCCGGAGTCAATGGAGCTTTGGGCACAACCCACCCGGACTCATATATCTGACGAGCAACTCTTGCATTGGCAAACAGTTCGCTGCGAGTCATTCCCATGACCACGGCTATCGTCAACGTGTCTGTCTCACCTGGCATGATGGTGACCGGGCCCGTATTTACACTCATAGCCCCACGCTGACCGTTGTTGAACTTTTCCTCCTTGCCCACAGGAAAAGGGACTTCCCAGTTCCAACGATCAATACCATCGCCTTCAGGATTGGTAATTTTAGGTCCCCGCCCATCTTCTGCCGCATTGGCAAGTTGATACCAGTAAAATCGCCTGAGTGTGTTTCCAATACCGGGTTCCTCACGACTTAATGCATGATTAAATGCTGTGAAAGTGGTAATCCCCTGGTCTCGCACGTGCCGCCTGTTGAATTGAAAATAGGTTTGATCCATGTCCACTTCAGGGGTCTCCAGGAAAACAATTCCAGCCATTGCTACCTGATCGAGCCTGGTTTCATCAACAAGGCGGGCAGAACGCAACGGGATATTGCCGGTATTGGCTCCGGGCACACCACCGTCCCCTTTGAAGCCATAAGCAATCTGAAATTCACGTCCAGTTTCCGGGTCGACATCGTATGTATCAAGCGCAAAGGCATTGGATCGTGTGTAGGTATTGAAATCTGACCAGGTTGCCCAAGGGAATTCGAGATTGGCATAGATGCCTATGTATGTGGTGTCAATAGGCTCGGTCCCGATGTTGGTGACAGTAAACTGAAAAAATAGCATGTCTTCGGCCAGTTCACCCTCCCAGCTCAAGCCACGCAACGTTGTGTAAATCATCAACTTCCCTTCATGCAGGTCATCGGCCCTGTTTCTGGAGTAGCTGACCGTAAAAGATTCCTGGTCTGCCACTACCCTTCCGGGATAATGAAGACCAGGCTCTGAAAACCTGTTCGGACCGATACCAGGGAAACCTGTGACAGAGTCTCTTGGAAGTGGGATTGGATCCAGGTACCCTTCAGAGAATGCCGTTGGATAATTGGGATACCGGGAATCCAGAAAAGGATCTGAGGTCGGCAGAAAATCAGGCCATCCTGCCTCAGGCCAGGAATAGGGATCGTCGCTTAATGGTACGGGTCCTCGGGCATTTGACGTTATGTACTCGGGGAATCCATCAAAATGAAAACCCTTGTAGAACCTGTAATGCCCCTGATCACCACTTTCAACTGTAGGGCGGGTGTACTCGATTGGATTATTAGGATCGGAAATCACAATAGCAGGGCCCTTGTCCATGGAGAAGCCACCCACATGGAACGAAACATCAGAGCCATAATAAATTTTTCGGCCTTCAGGGTTCGGGTTGTAGGGGTATTCAAATGCGGGAAACTGAGCAAGCTCGAGATAGTTGGCTCTTGCAGAGGCAATAACATTGGTATTGGACATTTTCGTGACCAACTTCCCGCGACCGAGCACGCCCCAGCGTTCATGGTCAGCACGATCTGGCTGAGCAATGGCATCATCATGCATGAACAGCAAGAAAGCGGAAAGCATGGCAAGTAGTAAAACGGAGGTTTTATTGCGATCGAACATATCAGTATGCATTTGAATGTACATCAGGAAAGTTTTTTCTGTACTCAGGATGGTTATATCCGAGGTTGTCAAAATCTTAATCGCAGGCCAATTCGCACCCGGGTACCGTCGGATATCCTTCTTGGATTGGCTGTCATCGCGTAGGTAGTTCCTGCGTCGCCGTCATCATCCCACTTTCCGGTGCCGGTATAAACCGCGTAAATATTCCTTCTGTTAAATATGTTGTACACTTGAATGAAGAGCGTTTGCCGGCCACCGAAATAGCTAAACCTTTTGTTCAGCCTGACATTTGTGTTGTAGTAGGTAGGCGACCTTTCCGTATTGGGTCTTTCTGCCATAACTGTATAAGGCCTGCCTGAACGTATTCTGGTATTAAAACTGACGTAAGAGTCTGCCGGAAGGTAAAACACAAACAATCCCGTCAAGTCATGAGTGCGATCCCAATCAGCCAGAACCGTCTGATATGCCAACGGTGAACCAACACGCTGCGAAGCGGTTACGGGGCTGGCCGAGCTGATAAGGGAACGTGATAACGTGTAATTAACCCTGGCCGAGAAGAATCGGGAAGGTCTTTTATTAATCACCAGCTCCATCCCCTGGGAATTCCCAAAATCAACATTGTCGTAAAAAACATATCCCCCGACTGCTGATTCAATGACTCGCACACCAATCAGGTCCGACAGACTTCGATAATACGTGGTAATCCGCAGACCCAGATTATTCATTATCTCTGTCTGAACACCAGCCTCATATGTTATGGATCGTTCCGGATTGATATCCGGATTGAAAATGGCTATGCCGATGTCTTCCAGGTTGGGCCTGTCTGGATAACGTCCCCGTTCATTGATGCCGGTAAGCATCTGATAATAGCTTGGGAATTGATAAAAATGACCATAGGCAAAATGAAAGGCCGCTCTTTCTGAGATGGGATAGGAAATACCCAGTCTGGGACTAATCCTGTTTTTGGAACTTGTGGGAACCAGGTCTGTTTCGAACGGGTCATACGGGTCCCGTAAATGTGGTTGGTTGATATTCCAGTTTTCCCATCTCAGTCCCATATTTATGATCAGCCCAATGTCCGTGAACTCCATCTTATTCTGCACAAATCCACTCATTTCAACCGGATCTCCGGATGCATAAGACTTGTGGTTATGCCAAATTCGTGTTTGCTCAAGTCCTTGATCATCAATAAATATTTCTTCTCTTATCGGGTCAGTCCACGCAACATCCCTGCGATGAAACATATCCATGGACCGTATCTCAAAACCACTTCTAATTTGGTTGATCTGGCTGATTTGACTGGTGACTTTGAAGCCGGCCTGGTAAATCGAGGTTGTATCGGCCCAGTAGTCATTGTCTGCACCTGCGTAGCTGAAGCCGTGGATATCGTCACTGCCACTGGAGCCAATGGCAATTCTCTGCTCTCTGATCTTGTGGATGCCTCGCCAGAAATCATGACGCTGCGCTGAACCATACAGTTCGTAATAAGTGTTGTTGGACAGGAAATGTGTGACCCGCAAGCTTAATGCGTCGCTCATGGTGTCAGTCCATGGCATGGAATATGGAAGGTAGCGATATCTGTGTCTGTACCTTTTTTCTTTTGATTGCGACCTGAAGTAACTGGCAGAAACACGGAAACCGGAGAAGGGTCGCCAGGTTAGCTTGGAGTATGTGTGCCATTCATCTGTCCAGTCAGCCGCAACAGGTGTACCAAGCTCATTCCCATCTTCATCCCGTATGGGAACCTGACCTTTTAAATCTGTCCAGTTTTCTACAATGTATCCTCTGTGACGACCATCGGTTGTCCTTCCCTGAAGATTCGTAAAGAAAGTTAGATTCGGCACAAAAGGAACCGGCCCGGAGAGGATCAACTCTCCCTGCATCGTATTTCTGCTGATGGATGATATTCCAACTCTGTCAGTGAAACCACGCAGTTGAATGTCATATTTGTCTTCATCCCCATCACGAATGGATAACCCAACGATACCGGACATCCTGCCGCCGTACTCGGCATTAAATGTGCCAAGTTGTGTATTAACTTCGTTGATGCTGGACCCCGAAATATTCTGTGCAAATGCCGAACCTCCCCACATTGGGTTATCAACTCGAATGCCATCGACCAGGAAAACCGTTTCATTTTCACGTCCACCTCGAATATGAAGCCCATCTCCCGGCATATCTTCAACAACAGAGGGTCTTTCTAACGGCTCGACAATATTGATCCCTGCCTGCATTTCAATTATTTCTGAAATACTTTCAATGGGTGCTGATTCAATTTCAATTGCACTGAATGACTGCTGGCTGTGTGTCAAATCTCTCTGCACGATCGCACGCTGGGCAGTAACAACAACCTCATCCAGTTCACCGACAGCCTCGGTAAGTTGTTGATTCACACGAGTTGTCAAATCTGTCTGCACCTGCACCCCTTCCATTACAACATTCTTGAATCCGATCATCGTAAACCGAAGATTGTACTCGCCTGGTGGAACATTCAAAATGTTGTAATTCCCGTCAATGTCAGCTGCAGCACCCGTTGACGTGCCCATGATTATAACCTGTGCACCTGGAAGCGGTTCGCCAGTAGCTACATCTGTTATAGTTCCAGCAATGCGTCCCTGAGATTGAACAATCACAGGAAAAAGGAGAAGCAACATCATGCTGATGCCTGCAAAACTACTTGTTTTCAGCGTACATTTTTGGAGAAACAGTATTGAAAACATCATATTTCTGTCTGTTTTAATGGGAAAAACAAATGCCGCACTGGATATATTTATCTGTTCAACTTAAGGCAAGAACTGTTATGTTAGCGTTATCATTACGTAAACAAACTGTTGCTTTCTCTTTTGGCATTATTCTCAACCCGACCTCGTAACACGATCCAGAATTCCGGGAATTTAATCCAGTATGTTAGCGCTAATATTTAATTAACTTCAACTTTTGCGGAAGCGCTTTTACTTAAACATAATGGATGACAACAATGAATGCAAGAAAAAATGTTACCGCTAACATTATTTTTAAAAAATTTTATAAAAAAACGCTGTTATACCGATTACAAGACCGATAATTTTTCACTTTTTTTTCTGGCCCCACAAGATTCCCTGACTATCAATCGCGTATCAAGTACAATATCCTCTACCTCTTCATCCTTTGATGCGATGTGCCTCAACAGCTTTCTTGCTGCCTTTTTGCCTATGGCGTAAGTTGGTTGTTCAATGGTGGTAAGTGGAACACGGATTAGCTTTGCCCGCACATCATCGGTAAAACCGGTAATAGCTATATCATCAGGAACCTTCAACCCTGCAAGTGATATTGCCTCCATAGCACCTATGGCAACCGGGTCATTTACACACATTACAGCTTCAGGCATATCTGGTTTTCTTAAAGCCAAAATGTTGTTCATCGCTTCGTAACCACCTTTTTCGCTAAAACCCGACTCGACCAGCCATTCTTCTCTGAAACTCAAATTCCCGCTTTTCATGGCATCCTTGTACCCTTCCAGGCGCTGGCGGCCCAGCTCCAATTCTACAGGGCCGTGCAGATGCGCAATTTTCTCGTACCCCAGGCCCATAAGATGTTTCATTACAAGCAATGCGCTTTGATAGTCATCAATCCTGACACAGCTTGCCCCCAAACCGGTAGCGCATCTGTCAAAAAAAGTCAATGGAATTCCATCGTCAATCAATACCTTATAATGATCCGTGTTATCAACATCCTGAGCCATGGAAATCAGAATCCCATCAACACGTTTGGATTCAAGAGTCTGCAACGCCTGTATTTCCCTTGATTGATTTTCCGCAGTATACGACAAAATCAATTGGTATTCATTTTTAGATGCAACTCGCTCGATACCTTTTATTACTTCAGGAAAGAAGGAATGGGATATTTCTGGAAAAACCACGCCAATTGAGAATGTTTTATTCAAGGCAAGGCTTTTGGCAACATAGTTGGGTTTGTATCCTAACCTTGCTGCAGTTTCAAGAACCCTCTGTTTTGTCCTGCTGTCAACATTGGAACGATCGTTGAGTGCACGGGATACAGTCATCATTGACACATTCAATTCTATGGCAATCTGTTTTATGGTAACTCTTTTATTCAACAATTTTTTATCCTTTATCTATTTTTACTTCTCACTCTGCAATGAGACATAAACACCGATCTGTTACAGAATCAGTAACCAAAACAAATGTGTCACATCTTACTATAAAATATAAACCACCTCAAAATAAAACTAACCGCGCTAATCTGTCGCTTTCCAGAGGCCGCCTTCTCCGGCAATGTTTTCCCATTTGCCCCGCCGAACCGCATTCTGATTCCTCCCTTTTTTCTCAGTTATATCCCAGATTACAAAATCAGCATTAAACGTATTTAACATGCATTTAACTTCGAATTTAGTAAGAAAAATTGAAGAGCACGGCTTGAGTTTTTCAGAAATAGAGCAGCAACTTCAACAGTTCAGGGTCGGTTTCCCTGAGCTTGATGCTCTTCGCCCAGCCACAATCGGGAAAGAAATCATGCGTATCTCGGCTAACCGTGAAAAACAATGCCTCACCCGGTTTGAACAAGCACAGCAAAACGGTAGAGTTATGAAGTTTTGCCCAGCTTCTGGTGCTGCATCGCGCATGTTCAAAACACTGCAGAACATGCTTTTTTCTGAACATAAGCTAACAGACTCCTACTTTAGTAGCCATCCTGATGATCCGGATATCAATTACACCCGCACTTTTCTTGATCGCCTTCGTGATTTTGCTTTTTTCGGAGACCTCGAAGAAGCCCTTGCCCGGGATGGCTTTCAATTTGAAACTCTTCTGAGCAACAGTGATTACAAAAAAATTATCTCATTTGTTCTGGAAGAAAAAGGTCTTGGCCTCTCATCTCTGCCCAAGGCACTTATCCCTTTCCACCGTTATTCCGATCATTCTCGAACACCACTTGAAGAACACCTGGTTGAAGCCATTGCATATGCAAAGGACAAAAATGGCGTTGCCCGCATCCACTTTACCATTTCACCTGAACATCAACACTTTTTTTCAGAACACTTATCCAGGGTATTGGGGCGGTATGAACAAAAAGGAGCCCATCTGGAGGTGAGCTTCTCCTGTCAAAAACCGGAGACCGATACCATTGCTGCTGATTCCAACAATGAACCTTTCCTGGACAGTGAAGGCAACCCTGTTTTCCGGCCTGGCGGCCATGGTGCACTTTTAGCCAACCTCAATGAGCTTGAAGGTGACATCATATTCATAAAAAACATAGACAATATTGCCCCGGAACGGCTTCTGCAGCAAACCGTAAGGTACAAGAAAATCATTGGTGGCGTCTTGAGCCTGCTACAGGATCAGGTTTTTACTTATTTACATGCACTTGAGCGAGGCAATTGCAACAGACTATTTTTGGATGAAGTCATTCATTTTATCAAAAATGACCTGCACATACACCATCCTCCTCAAACAACTGAAAAAACCAAGGATGAATTGCACCGCTTCTTGTTCAAGCAATTAAACCGGCCGATCAGGGTATGCGGCATAGTGATCAACCAGGGGGAGCCTGGAGGAGGGCCCTTCCTGGTGCGACAAGACGATGGCTCCGCCTCAATACAAATTATTGAGGACGCTCAGTTTAATATGGAAAAACCGCATCAGAAAAAAGTTTTCGAGTCAGCCACTCACTTTAGTCCCACCGACTTGGCATGCGGCGTTCGCGACTTCAAAGGGAGACCTTTTAACCTATTGGACTTCCGCGACCCCGCTACCGGCTTCATTTCCACCAAGGCATATCTGGGGCGTGAATTGAAAGCTCTTGAACTGCCCGGTCTCTGGAACGGCAGCATGGCCCACTGGTTAACCCTGCTTGTTGAAGTGCCTGTTGAAACTTTTAATCCTGTTAAAACCGTAAACGACCTGCTCAGGGAAGAACATCAAAACTCGATTGAGTAAGGGCTTCGAATCATTATTGATTATTCCGATTGCTGAATGAGTATTCCTTATGACTGTCAAGCTTATTCAATCGCCCCCCTCCATGCCTGCTCCAATCAGTTAGAATACAGGAATAAAAATTTCCTAAATGTTTTTTTTTCATTATTATTAAATGATTGAAACGAAAACGACTGGCCGACACACAACATGGGTAAAATTGGCATACTGCGCGAGTTCTGGGAGTTTTTGCGGGTGCGCAAGAAACTCTGGCTTGCACCGATCGTCTTCGTTCTTCTTCTTTTAGGACTGTTAATTGTGGCAACCAGCAACACGGCCCTCGCACCATTCATATATGCCCTGTTCTGAGTTCTCTACCATTATTCCCAATGCTTACAGATTTTTTCACAAAATCCGGCTCTGGCTTTTCAGTGTCGGATTTTTTTTAGCCCGCCGGCCAATGACCCGCACCACAGGCAGTATTGCGGCTGCCTTGCAGGCTCCCGGCCGGCACATGACCGCGGCACAATACGCCGTCAAGGCACGATGCAGCGTCGCGGCATTGTCGCACTCCCTGCCAGAAACAAAAACTGCTTAAACAACATACTTCTCACGGATCTATGCACCAAAGCAAAACTGACAAAGCCATTCTTGCCCTTGCCGACGGTACCGTAATCCACGGTTACGCCATCGGACACCGCGGCACCACAGGCGGCGAGCTGTGCTTCAACACCAGCATGACCGGCTACCAGGAGATATTCACCGATCCCAGCTACCATGGACAGCTGATGATGATGACCTACCCGCACATCGGAAACTACGGCGTATCGTCGCGCGACGACGAAGCCCGCAAAGTGATGATCTCCGGCCTGATCGTCCGCGCCTTCTCGCACCACTACAGCAACACCATGGCCGACGGCGACCTCGACACCTACCTGCAGCGCAACCGCATCGTCGGCATCACCGGCATCGACACCCGCAGGCTGGTCCGCCACATCCGTGAAAAAGGCGTGCTCAACGCCGTCATCTCCAGCGAAACCGACAACGAGGAAGAACTGGTCAAAAAGGCGAAGGAATGGCCCTCCATGGTCGGGCTCGAACTCGCCAGCAAGGTCACCCGCAGCGAGCCGCAAACCTACAAACCGGCCGATTTCGAAGACCTCTTCCCGCAAATTTCCCAAACCGCCGGTCCGGTGGATGAACTTGCCGACGATACCGGTGCTTTCCCGCCCACAGGAACCGACCCCGCCACCGTAGACAGCACCACTTCGCAGCCGGCTGCAGCGGAAAGCAGCAAATCACAGGCTTCCGCCGGACAACAGCCCCTGCTCAAAATCGCCGCCATCGACTACGGCATCAAGCAGAACATCATCAACAGCTTCCTCAAACGGGGCTGCAAATTGCGCGTCTTTCCCGCCCAAACCGATTTCGAAACCATCATTGAGTGGCAGCCGGACGCGTTTTTCTTCTCCAACGGCCCCGGCGATCCCAACCCGATGGACTACGCCCTCGAAACCGTCACCAAAGCCAAGGAAACCGGGAAACCCCTCTTCGGCATCTGTCTGGGCCACCAGCTCATGGCCATGAGCGAAGGAATGAAAGTGATGAAGATGTTCGTGGGCCACCGCGGCGCCAACCAGCCGGTCAAAAACCTGCGGCGCGGACGTGTCGAGATTACCACACAGAACCACGGTTTTGCCGTTGACCCCGACTCGGTCACCGACCAGCTCGCCGAGATCACGCACCGCAACCTGAACGACGGCACCCTCGAAGGCCTCAACTTCAAGCAGTTCAACGGTTTCAGTGTCCAGTACCACCCCGAGGCCTCACCGGGTCCGCACGACTCCTCCTACCTGTTCGACGAATTCGTCACCCGCATCCGCAAACACAAGGAGGAAAACACGTAGCCCCGGGCCAGTCGCGAAACGCCGGCCGCAGCGCCGCAAACACCAACGCCTGCACCGCTGACGATACCCCGGCGGCAAACATCTGCGACCATCGGCAAACATCCGCAAACCGCGGCAACCGTCCACGGACCCCGCACAAAATCACACCGTTCAACCCAACGCAAACCCGCCAGAATATCCAACAGTAAAAAACAATGCCCAAACGCACCGATATCAACACCATCCTGCTGATTGGCTCAGGCCCGATCGTCATCGGCCAGGCCTGCGAATTTGACTATTCCGGAACCCAGGCCTGCCGCTCCCTCAGGGAAGAAGGGTACCGCGTCGTGCTCATCAACTCCAACCCGGCCACCATCATGACCGACCCGATCATGGCCGACGCGATCTACCTCAAACCCCTGACCCGCCAGTCCATCAAGGAGATCGTGGAGATCGAAAAACCGGACGCCGTGCTGCCGACCATGGGCGGACAGACCGCGCTCAACCTCGCCCGCGACCTGAACCACGAAGGTTTCTGGGCCGACAAGGGCATTGAGATCATCGGGGTGGACATCGACGCCATCGACATCACCGAAGACCGCCAGCAGTTTCGCGACCTGATGGAGAACATCGGCATCGACCAGTGCCGCAGCCGCACCGCCAAATCGCTGCTCGACGCCAAGGAGATCGCCCTTGAGCTGGGCGGCATGCCCCTGGTCATCCGTCCCTCCTTCACCCTCGGCGGCACCGGCGGGGGCATCATCTGGACCGAAGAGGAATTCGAGAAAAAAGTGCTGCGCGGACTCGAACTCAGCCCCATCCACGAAATCCTCCTCGAAGAATCCATTGTCGGGTGGAAGGAGTTCGAGCTGGAGCTGCTGCGCGACAACAACAACAACGTGGTCATCATCTGCTCCATCGAGAATTTCGACCCGATGGGCGTGCACACCGGCGACTCGGTCACCGTGGCACCCACCCAGACCCTCACCGACAAGCAGTACCAGCTGCTGCGCGACGCCGCCATCCGCATGATGCGCTCCATCGGCACCTTCGCCGGCGGCTGCAACGTACAGTTCGCCATGGAGCCGGGCACCGACCGCCTGGTGGCCATCGAGATCAACCCGCGCGTGAGCCGCTCCTCCGCCCTCGCCTCCAAGGCCACCGGCTACCCGATCGCCAAGATCGCCTCCAAACTGGCCGTCGGCTACAACCTCGACGAACTCGAGAATCAGATCACCAAAACCACCTCCGCCTGCTTCGAGCCCTCACTTGACTACGTCGTGGTCAAGGTGCCGCGCTTCAACTTCGAAAAATTCCCCGGGGTGGATGAGGAGCTGACCACGCAGATGAAGGCCGTCGGCGAGGTGATGTCCATCGGACGCACCTTCCCCGAAGCGCTCAACAAGGCCTGGCAGTCGCTGGAGATCGGCCGCGGCGGACTCGGCGCCGACGGTTACGAGGAGATCGACCGCGAGGAGGTGCGCAAGCGCCTGATCAAACCCTACTGGGACCGCAGCCTGCAGATCCGCAACGCCTTCAAACTCGGCACCAGCATCGACGAAGTGCACGACATCACCCACATCGACCACTGGTTCCTGGAGAAAATCCGCTACCTGGTGAGCCTCGAGAACCGCACCGAAGGCCAGACCCTGCTCTCCATCAGCGAGGAGGACATGCGCGAGCTCAAGCAGGCCGGCTTCTCCGACCGCCAGATCGCCTGGCTGCTGAGCCAGAGCGACGTGGACCGCATCACCGAGAAGCAGGTGCGTGAAAAACGCGAGAAAATGGGCATCCGGGCCGTGTTCAAGATGGTGGATACGTGCGCCGGCGAGTTCCCCGCATCCACCCCCTACTACTACTCCTGCTACGACGACGAGAACGAGAGCGTGGTCACCGACCGCAAGAAGGTGATGATCCTGGGCAGCGGTCCGAACCGGATCGGGCAGGGCATCGAGTTCGACTACTCCTGCGTGCACGCGGTGCTGGCGGCCAAGGACATGGGCTACGAGACCATTATGGTCAACTGCAACCCCGAGACCGTTTCCACCGATTTTGACATTGCCGACAAGCTCTACTTCGAGCCGGTCTACTGGGAGCACGTCTACAACATCATCCAGCACGAGAAACCCGAGGGGATCATCCTGCAGGTGGGCGGACAGACCGCGCTCAAGCTGGCCAAGCACCTCACCGAGCACAATGTGCGCATTTTCGGCACGCCGTTCGAGATGATGGACCTGGCCGAGGACCGCGGCAAATTCTCCGAGACGCTGCTGCGGCTCAACATCCCGTTCCCGGCCTACGGCACCGCCTTCACCGCCAAAGAGGCCCTCGAGATCGCCAACCGCATTGCGTACCCTGTGCTGCTGCGTCCAAGCTATGTGCTTGGCGGACAAGGGATGTGCATCGCGGTCAAGGACAGCGAGCTGGAGCAGTACGTGCGAACGCTGCTCAAGACCCATCCCGAAAACGAATTCCTGGTGGATCATTTTCTGGAGGATGCGATAGAGGTGGACTTCGACTCCATCTATGACGGCGAACAGCTCCATATCTGCGGCATCATGCAGCATCTGGAGCCAGCCGGGGTGCATTCGGGCGACTCCACCGCCGTGCTGCCGCCCTACTCGCTCAGCGAACGGGTCATCGAGACCATGACCGAGTACCAGCTCAAGATTGCCAAGGCGCTCAACGTGCGCGGTTTCATCAATGTGCAGTACGCGGTCAAGGGGTCGGATGTCTACGTGATCGAGGCCAACCCGCGCGCCACCCGAACCATCCCGTTCGTGGCCAAAGCCACCGGCCGGCCCGAAGCCGACATCGGCGTGAAGGTGATGCTCGGGGCCAAGCTCAAGGAGTTCGACCTCACCTCCAAACTGGAGCACTACGCCATCAAGGAACCTGTATTCCCCTTTGACAAATTCCCCGAAGTCAAGAAGGAACTGGGACCGGAGATGAAATCCACCGGCGAGACCATCTATCTGCTCAAGGACTTTGAGGACGAGCACTTCCGCAAGCCGTTTGAGTTCAAGAATCTGTATCTTAGCCGGTAGGAAATCGCAACCTGCCGCATCAAAAACCCCAGGAAATGCCACAGAACAACCTGCTGATCGCTTTTGGCGGGGTATCGCCCGAACACGAGGTTTCGGTGCTGACGGCCATCCAGGCCGCGCACGCCCTGTCGCAGAGCGGACGCACCCTCATCCCCCTGTATATCACCAAAAACGGCCGCTGGCTCACAGGCAGCCATCTGCTTGACCTGGAATCGTACAAGGAGATACGGCAGGCCGAGGAGCGGGGCGTTGCGTGCCATTTCGCGCTGGATGACCAGGGCCGCCCCGGGCTGCGCACATCGCCCGCCGGCTGGCTGAGCAAACCGCAGTGGCACCCGCTGGAGGCCGTTGTCTGCGCATTCCATGGCGCCGACGGTGAAAACGGCAGCTTCCAGGGACTGTGCGAGGTCTACAACCTGCCCTATACCGGCTCGGGCGTCAGTGCATCGGCGCTGGGCATGGACAAGCGGCTGGCCAAGGAGCTGTGCCGCCGCCACGGTATCCCGGTGGTGGATGATGTCTGGGTCCGGGAGGAGTGGTGGATTGCGGATCAGGACAAACTGGTGCAGCAGGCGGAAAAACTGGGATACCCGCTCTACGTGAAGCCGGTCACGCTCGGCAGCAGTATCGGCGTGCACCGCGTGGATGACCGCCAGGCGCTCGCAGACGCCGTTGAATCGTCCTTCCGGTACGACACGGACCTTCTGGTGGAGAAGGGAGTTCACCCGCTCACCGAAATAAACTGTTCCGTCCTGGGCGATGACGAATCACTTCGCACCAGTGTCTGCGAACAGCCACTCGGCAAGGTGGAGCTGCTCTCCTTCGAGGACAAGTACATGCAGGGGGACAGCGGCGACGCCAAGGGCATGGCATCGGCCAGCCGCAAAATTCCGGCACCCATCCCGGATGAAAAAACAAAAGAGATCCAGGAACTTGCAGGACGCATTTTCAGGTTGCTTGGATGTGCCGGGGTGGCCAGACTCGATTTCCTGATGCACCGGGATACCGGAAAGGTGTACTTCAATGAAATTAATACCATCCCCGGTTCGTTCTCTTTCTACCTCTGGGAAGCTTCAGAGCTTGGTTTCGACCGCATGCTGGACGAAATGGTCCAAATAGCCGTGAAGCGACACCAGAAGAAAAACAGCCGTGTTCGGTCCCACGACATCAACTTGCTGAGCCAGAAAGCGGTAAAAGGGCTCAAGGGGCTGAAAGGCGGCAAATAAACCGTTCACGGCAAAATCCGCCGCCAGTGTACCTCTGCCGACGGCAACCTACTGCCGAAACAGCCTATTCCTAACCTGTTACTATGTCACGATCGACCCTCATCCGTCTCCGGAACCAATCCCTGCTATCGGGCAATTCATCAGTTGTAACGGCAACGCTGTTGCTGCTTTTCCTGTTCGCCTCCTGCGGACCATCCACCGAGACCATTGTCGTCGGAGGTGAAGCGCGCGGTCCAGAAGTCACTGATGAAGAAGAGGCGCCCGAAGAGCGCGAGACCGCCCTGCCCGTGCTGAAAATCGGGGAAGCTAACCGGATCCTGAGCATGGATCCGCTTTTTGCACTCAACACCGCAACAAAAAGGACCGTGCAGATTGCCTACGAGGGTCTTGTGCGCTTTGATCAGGACGATCGCATTGTACCGGCAGCCGCTCGGCGGTGGGATGTCTCCCAGGATTCGCTTACCTGGACCTTTTATCTGCGGCGGGATCTGTTTTTCCACGATGATGAGAGCTTTGCACAAGGGCGGGGCCGGCGCGCCAATGCACGTGATGTGGTTCGCGTGTTTGAGCGAATGGCTTCCAGGGATGTGCCGTCCAATGCCGCCGACCTCTTCATGAATATAATCCAGGGCTTTGAACCGTACTTCCTGGAGCAGCGGGAGATCTTTATCGCGCGCGACCGTCAGGTCACGAGTATCTCCGGCTTGCGGGCCACCAGCGACTCCACTGTCGTTTTCCGTCTCCTGGAACCTGAGCCGCGATTCCTGGCCAAGCTGGCATCGCCGTATGCCGTCATCTATCCATCCGAAGCGTTCCGCTTCCGGGAGGATGGGTTGCAGCGGCGTGCCGTGGGCACAGGCCCGTACCGCCACGAAAGTACTATCGGCGACAGCATCCTTGTCTTCGTGCGCCATGCCAACTACTACCAGCACGATGACCGAGGCCGCCGCCTTCCACGGCCGGCGCGGGTGGAGGTCATGAACGTGAACGATGAGATGCGGCTGTTGGAACATTTCCGGCGCGGCAGGTTGAACGTGATCCCGGATGCCGGTCCGCGCACCGTTGACGCCCTCTACGGCACCGATACGGACGGCAACCACCGTATCGTCCGCCTTCCCAATCCCGATCCCGTTGTCCTTCGCTTCCGAACCCAGAACCGTTTCGGTCTCGATCGCAGTGATGCCGCCTCCGTGATACGGCATGTGACCCCTGAGCGAATCGCCGATGCGTGGGTGGATCCCTCCCTGTCCATCACCTTCAAGGAAGAGGAATTCGGGCAAACCAACATTGGCCGTGTGTTCCGCCGATTCGGTGAAGACAGTGATCAGCGCCTGGTACTGGCTTACAACCGCGACCACCTCCCACGCATGCTTGGCCGCGTCATCACCGAAAGCATGGACGCCAACCTCCGGCAAGAACTGATCCAGCGGCGTGTTTTCTCCAGCGACATCTTCCTTTATCTGGACTATCTGCAGAGTTTTGTTCCCGGCGCCTGGCACGAACGGCACCCCGGGGAGCTGTTGCGCATTGAGACCGACCGCTTCATGGTGCTCGACCACAATGTTGACGGCATCCAGACAAACAGCCTGAACTGGTGGATCGATCTGAGACATGTGCGGCGGGCAGACTCCGATCGCAGAACCGCCTCAACGGATGGCCGATAAGACTGGTCCGCCGCCTCGGAAATCACGGTTTTTCTTTTATTTGATCCCCCATATCGCTATCTTTGGGGTCTTGAAAAACCATTATTTCCCCACCTCGCATGCACCTGGCAATCGTATTACATCCTGCCAACCAAATGGCCGCGCAAACCGCCGGAGACTTCCTCTCCCTGGCGGACAGAATGCAGTTGCATGTACATGCCGCCGGCAAAATAACCGAGATCGTACCTTCGGCTTCACAGTACCGCAATCTCCATCTTTACGATAGTGAACGCGAGGCCATGGAGCGGGGCGAGATCACCGTGGCCATTGGAGGCGACGGCACCATTCTGAGATCCGCCCACATTGCCCGTGAAGTTGCACGTCCGTTGCTCGGCATCAACAGCGGCAAGCTCGGGTTCCTTGCCAGTATCCAGAGACAGGATATGGACCGGGCGTTGCAGGAGGTAATCAGCGGCGATTTCAAGCTAGACCGGCGCAGCTTCCTGCAGGCCGAGTTCAGCAACGGGGAAGTTTTTTACGCACTCAACGAATTTGTCTTTTCCCGGAAGGGTACCGTTTCCATGGTGACCCTCACAGCCGAGTACGACGGAGACCTCATCAACCGCTACTGGGCCGACGGCATCATCGTGTCGTCACCGACCGGATCAACCGCTTACAACCTCTCCACCGGCGGACCCATCGTGCTGCCGCGGACCAACGTCATGGTGCTCACGCCCATCAGTCCGCATACCCTCACCACGCGTCCCCTGGTGCTGCCATCCCAGAAGAATCTTACCATAAAAGTAGAACCGGCCGACCAGGAAGTGCTGTTCTCCGGCGACGGAAACAACTATGAACTTCCCGGAAAGTCCCCTCAGGTGCACATACGGCAATCGGATCATTATATCGAACTGATTGGACTGTCAGAACAAAGCTATTTTGAGACCCTGCGCAACAAGCTGATGTGGGGTGCCGATGTGCGCGAACAAAATAAATAAACCATTTATCACTCAAACCATAACCTATACCCTTTATTATCATGAAATATCCATGACCGTAATTCAAATCACACAGCAGTATGATTAAAAACGGCATGGACATTCTATCTGACCATATAAATCCTAAACATTAAACAGATGAAAATAACTGTAGTAGGAGCTGGCGGCAACGTGGGTTCGACCGTTGCCCTGACCATAGCTCAAAGAGATTTTGCAAAAGAAGTTGTAGCTGTTGATCTGGAGATCAAGAAGGATGACAAATCGTTCTTTCCCTCCAAGGGACGCGCACTGGATCAGTGGCAAACCGCTCCCATCCTCAACTTTGATACCCGGGTGACGGGAACCGTCTCGTATGAAGACACCGCAAACTCCGATATCTGCGTGATCACCGCCGGCCTGCCGCGCCGTCCGGGCATGAGCCGCGACGATCTCCTCAGCGCCAACATGGGCATCGTGAAAAGCGTGACCGAAAACCTGGTCAAATACTCCAAAGACACCATCATCGTGGTCGTGTCCAACCCGCTCGACCTGATGACCTACGTGGCCTGGAAAGCCAGCGGACTTCCTGCCAGCAAAGTAGTCGGTATGGCCGGTATCCTGGATACGGCCCGTTACCGCGCCTTCCTGGCCGAGGAACTCAACCTCTCGCCAAAAGACATCCAGGCGCTTATTCTGGGTGGACACGGTGACTCCATGGTGCCGCTGCCGCGCTATACCACCGTTTCCGGTATCCCCGTTTCCCATTTCATCGGCGAAGAGAAGCTGAATGCCATTATCGAGCGCACCAAGTCCGGCGGCGGCGAGCTGGTTGGACTCATGGGAACCTCCGCATGGTACGCTCCCGGCGCTGCTGCAGCGCAAATGGTGGAAGCGATCGCGCTGGACCAGAATCGCGTCTTTCCGTGTGCCGCGTACCTTGATGGTGAGTTCGGTCTTAAGGATCTGTACGTCGGCGTTCCGGTACTCCTGGGCAAAGGCGGCGTGAAGCAGATCATCGAAATCGATCTGGACGAGCAGGAGAAAGCGCTGCTGCACGAGTCCGCCGACCATGTGCGGAAGGGACTGGAAGACCTGAAGCGTCTTTCGTAAGCGCCCTTTTCCGTTCCCGGATATATCAGCCGGGTAGTGATAAAAAAAAGCCCTGCCGGACAGACCGGCGGGGCTTTTTTATTTTCGGACGCTGTGAGTAACCGTCAGGGAGCTGAAACCAGCACAATGTTCTGCGCCACCAGGCCCTTTTCATTTTCCACGAGGTCAAACTCAAAGATCAGCTCCCTGCTCGGGAGATAGCTCGTGTCGAAATCGGCTTCGAACTGTGATACATGGGCGAATACCGTGCAATAAGGTGAGTCCGGGGATCGCGAGTCCGTAACCCAGAGCTTGTCGTTGATCTTCGCCAGGTAACGCATGAAGCCGTAGCCTTCGTTGTGCGAAAAATCGTAGCATACACCTCGCACCCGTGAGCCGACAGATCCCCATTCGTATGGAGATTTCACAGGCAGCAGACCGGGGATCACATATCCCGATACATAAAGGTCAACCTGCTGCTTGAGGGAAGGATCGATGTTGTCGAAACCGATCAGCTCCACACGACAGCCGTTATCCTGCATCGCATTTACGAGCCGGACAAATTTTTCGCTGTGCGCCAGCAGAACCAGGCGGTCCAGTTCGCCTGCCTGTGACATGATGTCCACGGTCATGTCCACATCCACAATGCCCTGTGAAACCACCTCGCCGGTATCGGGATCGATGAGCCGGTCCACCGGACGCTCAATGACCTTGTATTGAAAATCGCGCAATACTTCGCAAAAGCGGGCGGTTTTTGCCTGATAGCTGTTGTCTTCCCTTGCCCTGCTGCGGTCGTATGCTAGGTACACGTTAAGTCTGGACGCTCTGCCGCCGGTACGGGCGGCGAATTTCCGGAGGATGTCATAGCGCAGACCGTATCCTCCATTCATCGTTACACTTACTGCGTCTACATAAATGCCGTATTTACCCATGGTAATGGTTTCCTTTACTTAATGATTGCCCCGATAAAGGCGTAAATAGTAGTTAAAATTGTCAGGTAATGATTTTACACCCAGAGAAATGCAATCTCTGTATCACCGAAGTATTTTTCTAACGTTTCTGTCTCTCGGATATTCCAATGAGAGCCAGGAAGCTTAAACTTAACACGAATAACACCATCTTTGCAAACAAAGGTTCAAAAAAATCAGTACCGAAACCGTTCCCCACTGCCACAACTGCTCCGGAAAACAGCACGATCATGAAATTTTTCTTCATGTTGTATGGTACCGGATACACGCGCTGCATGACTGCGTGGATCAAAATCGCCATCGAAAAGAAGCACAGCAACTTCACCCACACGGCGCCCTGCATGCCGTACAACGGGACCAAATAGATATTACCCACTAAAGTGATCAATGCTCCGATCACTGCTATGATAGAAAAATACCACATTTTTTCCTTGATAAACACACCTGCCATAAAATTAAGGAACCAGCCCTGAAACCAGTAGGCCATCAGCAGCCAGGGCACGATGTACAGCCCCATCCAGTAGCGGGAATCGATGAGCGTTCCGCCCAGCAGCGGGACGCGGATCTGCACCAGCTGTTCGACAAACAGCCCCACCCCGATGAACACCACGGCGGCCGCCAGGTTGAACCAGGTGAACACCTCGGCAAAGGTCTTGCGGGTATCGTCGCTCTCCGACTGCCGCATCACGAACGGAAGCCAGGCCATCCGGAACATCTGCACCGCCAGCAGCATGAACACCGACAGCTTGATGCAGGCGTTGAATATCCCGGTAATATCCTCGGCGGTGTATTGCGAGCCGTAAAGCCGGTCCACCGCCTCCTGCGGCATGTTGTTCACGGCAAACCGGCTGAGCACCTCGTTGACGGCGTGGCTGAGTCCGGCCGGTATGTAGGGAATGCCGAACCAGAGCGCCCGGCGGATGTATTCACGCCTCCAGCGTCCACGGTACATGTCGGACGTGAAACCCGCCAGCACCGCCACGGTCAGCAAGGAGGCGATCAGGTTGCTGGCCAGCACCGCCTCGATCCCCCATCCGGCCCAGATGACCAGATAGAGGTTCAGCGCCACGTTCACGATCACGTTGCCCAGGCGGATCAGCGCGTAGGTCAGGGTCTTGCGCACCAGCCGCAGCTCGGCAAAGGGGACCAGCGTCAGCGCATCCAGCCAGAGAATGGCCAGCATCATCAGGAACAGCGACTCCGCGGTGAAGGGGTGAAGCCCGAGGGCGGCGGTAGGCCCGGCAATCTCCTCCTGGGGAACGGATGTGAATGCATCAAGTCCGAGCAGGGGCGCCAGCAGCGGCATGAACAGCCAGGAAGCCAGAACCAGCAGCGTAGCCCCGCCGAAAATGGTAGCCTGGATGGATGTGAACACATCCCGCGACCGCTCACGATCGGCCCCGTAGCGCAGGTACGACGACTCCATGCCAAACGTGAACAGCACATTCAGGAACACCACGGCCCCGTAGATCAGCCCGATGATCCCGTACGCGGCCGGGTCAAAGTACATCGTGTAGAACGGGACCAGCAGATAGTTGATGAAGCGGGCGGCGATACTGCTAATGCCGTAAACGAGTGTGTCGGAAAAAAGCTCTCGTATCTTGCCCACGCCGCGCCCTCGTTATCTGTTTTGGAGCAGGGCCTCGACGGCCATGACGTAGCCGTAAAACCCGAACCCGCTGATCATGCCGCGGCAGACGCCGCCCGTCAGGGAGGTGTGGCGGAACGACTCGCGCGCGTGGATGTTGGAGAGGTGCACCTCGATCCGATCCTGCGGCAGCAGCGTGAGGGCGTCGCGCAGGGCCACGGAAGTATGGGTAAACGCCCCGAAATTGACGATTACTCCAGCATACTCCTGATCCACAGCCTTGTGGATGCGGTCCACCAGCTCGCCCTCGTGGTTGCTCTGGAACAGCTCAAACTGAAGGTCTGGAAAACGCTCCTCCAGCATCCGCAGCAGCTCCTGCTGATCGCCGCTGCCGTAATGCTCCTTCTCGCGGCGCCCCAGCATGTTCAGATTGGGTCCGTGCAGGATCAATATGCTCATAGCGGCGGCTCCCATGCATTGCCGATCTGATCCGCCAGACGGGCCATCTCCTCTTTGGACACCTCCAATTTCTCCCCGAGCGCCGTTTTCTGTCGCCCACTGTAGATGGGGATCAGATGCACATGCGCATGCGGCACCTCCCTTCCATCCACAAGAACACCGGTCCGCATCGGCGAGAGCGACTTGTCGATGGCGCGTGCCACACTCTTGGCAAAGACCATGAGCTCGCACAGATCAACGTCCCCAAGATCGAACAGATAGTCGGTCTCCATCTTCGGGATCACGAGCGTATGCCCCTTGCTGACGGGATTGATATCCAGGAATGAGAAAAACCGATCGTTTTCAGCGATCTTGTAGCACGGAATTTCTCCGTTGACTATTTTGGTGAATATGGTTGCCATGGTAACCTTTTTTATGACTGTGGTGACAACGGGCCCGGACAACCGGGGTGGACCGGCATGGACCGTCTTCAACCGTGACACTCCATGGATCCAGGCCAATTGCGGTGCTGCCCGGTTCGGAAACTAAGGACAAGGTATTATAAAGTCGGGTTTCTTTCCAACCTGTGATTTGCTCTTGAAAATGAAGGTGAACGTGGTTATATTTGGGGTCTTTGGAAAAAGAGGCTGAATCGGTAGCTCAGTTGGTAGAGCAACGGCCTTTTAAGCCGTGGGTCGTGGGTTCGAGCCCCACCCGATTCACAAACACACAAGCCCTTGCAGGTCATTATGTTACAGACTTGCAGGGCTTTTCTTTTTTGAGCGGTTTTTACATCTGGGATTGCCGGTCGATTCTCTCATGGCAAGATGATGGCAAGGACTAGAATGTTGTCCTCGACCCGGAACCCCATCCACCCGGAATCAGAACGGGAGCCTGCCGCCGACCGTGATGCTGGGCTGGTCGAACCCGTCAATGGTCAGTTTCGGTTCAATGAAGATGATGATGGTTTCGTAGTCGAACTCAATCCCCGCTCCGATATTCAGGCCATATTCGCTGTCCGACTCTTCGGAATCGGGACTTATGACCGGACGGTCGTACCGGAAGCTAGCGTAATGCATACCGAGCAGCACATACATGCGCAGCACCTCCCGGTTGAAGAAATGATAGCTCGTGTTGACGTTCACCTCAAAAAAACGGGGGTCCTGGAACTGCGGGTCGTTGAGCATGTAGTAGATGAAATCGACCCCCAGCCTGAGGCCGTCCGTAATGGCGTAGTAGGCGTTAAGATCCAGGCCCAGCTCCCCGTCCGTGGCGATATTGAAGCCATAGGCAATTCCAAATCCAGCGGCCACATCCCCGGACGTTTGCTGCGCGCTCACTGTGTGCGATAATGCCGCCAAGATAGCCGCGATCAGGAGAATCCGGATCTTGTTGATTCTGGTGGACATGGTTTTATCCTGTTTGGATTGGTGTGGCCTCATCCGATGATGATAAGCAGCAGAGAGGCCGCTATGACAATGGAGAAGGCGGGGACCACCTTCTTTGCCACCTCGTTTCCTCCAATGAACCGGATAAGCAGGTACTTGAAAATGGTATTGGAGATCAGGGCGGTGAGGATGAGTTTCCAGCCCAGTGTGGCCGCAATCGTTTCGACCTGCACCTTCTGGGACACGGAAAGCGTGATGGCATCCATGTCTGCCAGGCCCGAGATGCCGGCAACCAGATAAAGAACTTCGGAGCCAAGGTACTCCGTAGTGGCAGCGATGACCAGCAGGATGAGGACATATAGGCCGCCGAATGTCA
>SLNO01000096.1 GCA_007132975.1 Balneolales bacterium | reverse complement strand
GCTGTTGATACCCGTAATACCCTGTTGTATGGGCATGCAGACCGGTAAGCATGCTTGCCCGGCTGGGTCCGCAGACCGGATAGTTGGCATGCGCATTGGTAAAGTTTATCCCCGTTTCCATCAAACGGTTGAAAATCGGGGTTATAGTCTGCGGATGCCTGTCAAATTCTTCCAGCCAGTTGTTGAGATCATCCGCATGGATAATGACGATATTGGGTGGCTCTGTTGCCTGAGAAGACTCTCCAAACGACATGAGGGTCATTACCCCTGTTGCCAAAAGTGATTTGCTGATTAATGATTTGTCCATATTTCCTTATTAAACTTATTCTGTAATGCAAGACTGCGTGCGATTGGTGTAAAACAAAGCAAACCCGTTCAAGTCATTTCTCGGAATAATTCCCCTAAAAAAACCTATCCGCGATTCTGATGACCATAGTAAGCGACTTATTTACATTATGTTCACTAGGGAGCTTTTCCGTACATGAGTCGCTGCATTTTCTCCACCACATCGGCGTAGTCCGGATCATCTGCAAAGTTGCGAGTTTCCTCGTAATCCAGTTTATAATCATACAACTCCGTGGCCACAATCTCGTTACCAGGGGCCGGGTGTGAATAATTGGTGCCGTCCCACTCTGCATTGACGACCCACTCGGTGTATCGATATCTTTCCGTTCGTATGGAATATCCCATGCCATTTGGATCACCGTGGATATACCTGGGGTACTGACTCAGGGCAAAAGGTTTCCACTCACCCTCCGGATTCTCCATCAGGGGCACAAAGCTTTTCCCCTGCATCATTTCGGGCATGTCCATACCGGTGAAATCAACAAGTGTGGGAAACATATCGAGCAACTCCACAGGACGGCTGACAACTGTCCCGGAAAAACGTTGCGGATGCCGGAATATGAGAGCACTGTGGTTGGCCTGCTCAAAATTGGTGTGCTTGCACCACATGCCATGATCGCCAAGGTGATATCCGTGATCTCCGAACAATACGATAGCCGTATTTTCACTCAGTCCCGTCTCATCCAGTACATCCAGAATTCTGCCAATCTGTGCATCAACAAAACTCACAGATGCGTAGTATCCATGCAGTAATTCAAGTTGCTTTTCTTCCGGAATAGGTTCTCCGCGAGGTGGAATGTCGGGATAGTTTCGTAGTTCCCACGAATCCTGGAAGGCAAAATTCGGAGCTCCTTCCGGCATTTCCCTGAAGCCGGGGAGTGCAATCTCGTTCCTGTCGTACAGATCCCAATATTTTCTCGGAGCAGAAAACGGCAGATGCGGTCTTATATATCCAATTGCGTAGAAGAAGGGCTCACCGCTACTCGATTTTTCCTTCAATGCGGTTATCAGTTCCATGGTCATGTGGCCATCGGCATAGACTGTGTCGGCGACATCAGAAATCTCTACTGATGGCCCCCTTGTAAACAAGTATCGCTCAAGGCCAGTGAGCCCGGTCTCCTCGGCCCATCTATCCCGCATCTCCGTATACAAGATATTGTCTTCATTGGCATAATCTTTCAGGCCACCTTTATTCCACCCTTCTGTCCACGCATAGGATTCGTTGCTCCCGTCAGTACGCAGGTCGAGCTCTCTGCCTCGCCCCGGGTAGTGCTGCAGTTTTCCCCAACCCCGGGTTGCATAACCGCGTTCTTTAAAATACTGTGGGATGGTTACCACATCCGGAAGGTTTTCTCTTACATCGGTATTCAAGTCATACACGCGTGTTGAATCCGGACGCAGCCCGGTTAAAAAACTGGCTCGAGAAGGGGCACAGATCGCTTGCTGACAATAGGCGTGCGTAAAAAGGATCCCCGTGTTGGCAAGGCGATCCATGTGAGGTGAATGGATAAAGTCGTGCCCGTACACGTTGAGTTTGGGCTTAAGATCATCCACGGAAATGAACAGAATATTCATCTGCTCCTTGGCCGTGCTTCCGATAAAAAAGAACCAGGCAATCATTGCAAAAATGATCCGTGATAGTAAACCTGAAAGAGATAGTCTATTCATTATGTTTTATTTATGGATTGCTGATGGTTATTTATTCGAATTATCCTCTATGAAAAAATCACTCCAACATGGTTGCTATCATTGTGGCATGCTGTGCATTGATCCAGCCATGCAGTTATATTCCAGGGGTGATATTTACTAGCCTTACACAGGCGATACGCTAAATTAAGGTGCCGTGAATCGCTTGCGTTCTGTGGGACGGTAACCAATACGAACCGCCTTGGCCTGGATGGTTTGACCGACGGACAATGGCACTGGCTTGTGATACAGCTCCCAGTGTTCACCGTCAATACGCTCTCCAACCTGATAGGCAATACGAGCGCCTTCGGTTGGTGAATGCATGGTAACCTTTTCGCCATCATAGGAGAACACTACCGGTTCCGTTACCGGCTGAACCAAACCGGGCCACATCATTTCAACAAGGTCGCGCTCCGGGATGAATCCCAAGTCCCCCACGTCCAGCTGCCAGGCAGCAAGTGCACCGCGTAGTTCCTTCAGCTTTTCAGCATACCCCGGGTTGCCGGCTAGATTGTTCACTTCATAAGGGTCATTCTTCAGGTCGTATAACTCCTCAAGGGGCTTGGTCGGCATGAAAATATAAGAGGCATCACCCTCAAGCTGCCCCAAACGGTTCATCTCTATCAGCACCCTGGTCATTTCGATCTGTTCCCGGTAAGCAATACGGTAAATAAGTGGAAGTTCGGGTCGGAAATTTCGGATATAAACAAAGCGTCCGTCCAGAACCGAACGACTCATATCATTGGCTGTATCAAAGCGATCAGCCGCACCAAAGGCGTATTTGTGCGGAGATTCCGCGGCATGAGGTCCCAGAAATGCCTTGCCGTGCATGTATTCCGGTGTGGGTATACCTGCCAGCGACATCACAGTGGGGCCCAGATCCATCAATGAAACGATATCATCCACAACAGTCCCGGCCTTCTCACCATAGGGTAGTTTGACAATGAGCGGCACATGCAAGCCGGTGTTACCAACCGCCCTCTTTTCGCGCAACAGCGGGCCACCATGATCACTCCAGAAAAAAATCACCGTTTCGTCATACCGTCCCTCTTCCTTGAGCTGATCAATGATCGCACCAACCTGCTGGTCCAGTTCCATGATATTCGAAAAGTTTCTGGCCTGGGCATCCCTGACCACAGGGATGTCGGGAAAATAAGCCGGAACTGGAACCGTATCCGGATGGGTAAGCAGCGGATCATCCTTTTTCATCCACATCCGCGACTCATGCGTCACGTGGTGATTGATCACGGAAAAGAACGGCCTGCCTTCCGGTGCGTTGCTGTAGTGCGCGTCGGGACCGGTCTCATCCCATGCCGTAATCGGTCCGCTGAACTGGTAATCCATTTTATCGGCATTGGTCGTATAGTAACCAGCCTCTCTCAGATACTCGGTAAAAGGACGGACGTGGGCAGGAATGACGGCTGAATACTCCGGGACATTGCGTCCGGTCACATCATAAACTCCCTGATAGGTCGCATAGGTCTCTTCCTCGGCGGACCGGTAAGTGTAGTGGAGCCCGGTTCGCATATTGTGTGTGCCGATGCTGACCTGATGCATAGCCGTAATAATGGCACTTCGGCTAGGCGCACAAACACCGGAAGTTGTGTAGGCATGGTTGTAGCGGATGCCGTCTTTCGCAAGTCTGTCAATATTGGGTGTATGGATGCCTGGTGTGCCGTACACACTGAGCAGCGGTCCGATATCCTCGGTGCTAATCCACAAGATGTTTGGATGATCAGGCTGGTCTGAGGGCGTTGCGTATGGAGCGGAACCGGAAGATGCCAATGCATGTGGGCCGGGTGATGCCAGGTTGCCTGTCCCGAGCAGTGCCAGACATGTGGCTCCAACTATTCTTTTTGAGGATTGAGAGCGGTGTTTCATACAAAGTACCATTGGGTTTCATGGTGAAAATTGTAATAAACACCTGCTTCAGATCACCACTTCTCTTTCAATATTGCATAATTGCCTGTGATCTGCAAATAGCTATTCAAGAGGTGGTGCCGTCAAGGTACTTGTCAACTGCGGTACGCAAATCATGAGCATTTTGACGCAGGACATCAAATCGTCGGTTACGAACTGCTTTCATATCCACCAGGGCACTGCCCACACCTAATGCAAAGGAACCCGCTCCCAGCCATTGTCCAACATTGTCGACGGACACTCCGCCCGTTGGCAAAAGCTTGAGGTGCGGCATCGGCGCCCTGACGCCTTTAATATAGCCCGGCCCCAGTGTGTCGGCCGGGAACACCTTCACCACATCACTGCCCAGCTCCCATGCTGTCTGGATTTCGGTCGGTGTATAAGCCCCCACACTCACGGCGCAACCTGCCTCATGCGCTGCGTCTATTATTTCCTTTTTCATGATGGGACTGACGATAAAGCTGGCGCCAGCATCGGCGGCCTGTTTGGCCATCTCCTTGTTCAACACCGATCCGATGCCAAAAACCATTTCACTCCCCACCCGCTTGACCAGGCCGGGCACGTAATCCAGCAGACCGGGAATCGTCATGGTGACTTCGATGACTTTAACCCCTCCTTCCAGAAGCGCATCGACCGTTGGATCCATGTCAGCAGGATCGTCCAGGCGCACAATGGAGACGAGTTTCAGTTGCTCAATCTGTTGTAATACATCGTTTTTATTCATGTGAAATACGATTTTATTTATTTGAATGTCGGCTAAAGCCGGCAGGAGAAAGTGGCAAATCATCAGAATCGGGAATATTAAAAACCCGACAACGAGACATACCGTTATCTTTGCAACAAGAAAACTGTTGGCTGAATTTTATCACACATCCGCACCCCATATTTTTTTTTGTACGCCATCAGATTCATACACCACTTTCAGGACGCACAAACCACGGTATTCTTCCAACAACTCCTCAATTTTTTGCTCTTCCATTACCAGCATTGCGGTTGACATCACTTCGGCGATCAGTGCCGTATTGGAGAACACGGTAACGGTAACAAGCTCTTCCACCGGAGTTCCCTTGAACGGGTCAATAACATGCCGGTGATTGACCAGCTTGCCCTCATCGTCAACATAGAAATTGCTGGATGTCGAGATCGAGCCGTATCGCATATGGAATGTATGGATGGCTTCGTCGGGAGAAAGGTAATTTTTTATGCCAACTTTCCAGTGGTCACCTGCGGGATGATTGCCAAGGGTCAGTACCGAGCTTTCACCCATGGTCAGGAACCCTGAAGTTATTCCGAAACGAAGCAGCATTTCATTGACTTTTTCAAGGGCATATCCCTTGCCAAAACCGCCAAGGTCCAGTTCGATTGAATTATTCCTGAAAGATACGGTTCTGTCCTTCTGGTTGAGTACCATCTTGTCCGTCCCAGAACGGGACATGATTTCAAGGGCTACATCCCGGTCCCCATCGGCATTCTCTTTCCAGTACTGCAAAACCGGTCGGAGTGTGATATCAAAACATCCTCCCGTTTTTTCATAATAATTGGCGCATGCGGTCAATACCCGGAACATCTCCTTGTCGACCCGGACCGGTTCCTTGCCGGCCTTGGCATTAATTCTTGTGATATCGCTTTCTTCCCGAAAACGGCTCAGCTTGCCCTCTATGCGGGCTACCTCTTCCCTGATATAGCGGAAAATAATCTCGGCATCATCCATTTCAAGTCCGGGCAAGACAGCGTGACATCGCGTTCCCATCGCAAAAAAACCGTTATTTGGAACACTGGTCATGTCACTGTTACCCTTGGGTGTGAAACGGGAACAAGTCATCAGGTGAAACGGCGGTCTGCTTGTCCGCGGAGAGGTACGCGGCCTGCACAAAGGCCAGGGAATTCAGGCTCTCTTCTCCAGAGACAGGTGCGGACAGCCCTTCATCAATACGATCGAATATCTCCCGGTATTGGGCTGCGTGATGGTCGAAGGTGAGTCCCTGAAGCGGACTTGAGGAGCCGGCTCCACCCTGTTTGCCGGCGCCTGAAACATCTGCCATGTTTGATGTATCCGTGCTGTTATCATTGCTGCCGGATAGTATCCTCAGGGAGTCCCCGTCAAGGATCGCAGTGCCGCTGGTACCGTTGATCTCAATCATCCGATCCTGGGAAGGTACGATGGATGTGGAGGCTTCCAATACTCCAAGGGCACCGTTTTTAAATTTCAGGGAAGCTACCAGGTTGTCCTCTCCTTCGATTCCTTCGTGGGTCAGGGTGGCTTTGTGAGCCTGAACCGAGGCCACAGGACCCGCAATCCACAGCATCAGATCCACGGTGTGAATGCTCTGGTTGATGAGTGCTCCACCTCCATCGAGCTTGAAACTCCCTCTCCAGGGGGCGCTGCGGTAATACTCCTGGTCGCGATACCATTTTACCGCCACCCGAACCATGACAGGTCGGCCGATAACCCCATCGTCAACCGCCTTTTTCATTTTGAGGACGTTCGCTATGAACCTGTTCTGATAAATAACGGCCAGATGCACTCCTTGAGACCGGCATGCCTGCACCAGCTTTTTTCCGCGCTCAACCGTTACTTCAAGTGGCTTTTCAATGATCAGGTGCTTGCCGGCGGCGGCCGCTTCGAGACCAAAGTCAAGATGGGTGCCGTTAGGGGTACACAAGACAACGGCATCCAGATCATCGCTGCGTAAAAAAACGCCGTAGTCGGTGTAGCCGGAGATGCCGAACTCATTACAAAATGCGGTCCTTCTGTCATCAGAACGGCTGAAAGCCGATACAAGGTCCGTCTTCTCATTGGCGCGAATGGCATTGGCATGAACCCGCGATATGTTGCCACATCCAACAATTCCCAGCCTGTATGGTCCATTCGTCTGCTTCATAGGTCTGTTCCCGGCAGATAAAAATATTAACTTTAACGGTTAAGATAATGCTATTGATCCCGAAAAGAAACCAATCAGGCAATTATTAGAACCCATTATTGTCATAATATTGACTCGAATGCCTGAGAGGATCGGCAATGCTCCGGGCGAAAAAATGGGGAGATGAAATCTGACCTGCCTTGCGCTTTCCTGATACCAAAATGGCGCCGCTGATTTGCTAAGATTTGTTGAAATCAACTTCTGTCACCTGGAAGTCCGAATTAGTCTCCAGAAATCGCGTGGGAACGTAGACCAGTTGATTCTCAGGTTTGACGCTGCCCTCAATTTCATCAAGCAGGAGCTCGGCGGCTTTTCTTCCGATTTCCTTGCCCGGCTGCTCCACATAGAAGTGAGGGTATGGGACAATTCCTCTTATGCCACTGTCTCCAAATGCCAGCATCTCTATCCTGTCAATCATTGAGGGATCGGTTTCGCGCATTGCCACATAACTTCCGAGGCCCACAGGAAACGTAACCGAGAAAAGTGCATCCATTTCAATATTGCGTGCCTGCAGTTCCTTGAAACCTCTGTAACCGGAATCTTCACCAACATCTCCTTCGATGACCATGCGGGGATCCGGCTCAATTCCATGCTCACGCAAGGCCTCCTCATACCCCTGCCTTCTCTGCCGGCCAATGCTCACATGATTGTAGCCTGCAAGATGGGCGATTTTACGGCAACCCGATTTAATGAGATGTCCCACCGCCTCTTTTGCCGCTCCTCTGTCATCAATGACCACTGAATTAAATCCAAGGTCAGGAATATAGCGATCAAAGAAAACCAGCGGGATCTGCATCTCCCTGATCCAGTTGTAGATCTCCGTTTCCCGGGTTGCCATTGATACCGAAACCAGCAACCCTTCGACCTGCATTGATACAAGTGACTCAATGTGCTTTCTTTCAAGCTCAGGATTTTCATCAGAGACTGTGAGGACTATTACAAAACCCCTGGAGTTGGCATATCTCTGAATGCCCGCCACCACCTGGGCGGAGAAACTATGGGCAATTTTGGGGACAACAACACCTATGGTTTGGGTTTTTGAGGATGTCAGGGACCGAGCAATCAAATTTGGCCGGTAACCAATTTCACTGGCTACTTCCTTTACCCTCTTTTTTGTCGCTTCCGAAATGTCAGGATGATCACGCAGCGCCTTTGAGATGCTTACTTTTGTAAGATTCAGCCTTTGCGCAATATCATTCAGCGTTGCCCTTTTCTTCATCTGATGTAATCGTGGTCAATAGTTTGCACGTTTGTCACTTTCCCGCTGCCTGCAGCCACTAAATACAGACAAGACCGGAGAGCAATGGCTTTTGTTGCTAAAACAACTGAGCCCATGGTCAATTTAGCTAAATTAAACGGTTAATTAAAAAAACCAAATAACAGTTTTAGGATCAGGCTTCCACTTGCCACTATCGTCTTCATTTTATCTCCTGATTATTTACAAGTCTATCTGATCAATAATAAAAAAGCCTGACTGCCGGGTGGACAATCAGGCTTGAAAGCAAGTCACCATTGGATAGCTGCTTTATCAGAAAGCAACAAATTTGGAGATACAAAAACAGCTCCTCCAATCATACTGTTTTTGAAAACCAGGTTACAGGGACAAAACCTGGTTTTTCTTGCTTTGGATATTCAAACAGGAGACACAACACAAATCCGATATTTTTTCGGATTAATTAAAAACATTTCACTTTATCGGTAACTAATTTAATCAAACCAGTTTTCCTTGTCAAGTCTTTTTTATAAAGACCGCTAACCTGTCGCAAGCACAGCAAAAGCGGGACGTTCGATTGATTTTGCAACGTCCCTTAGTGATGGGTGTCTGAATCTTGTTGTTAAGCCAACATTTTTTTACACTCTTCCACCACGCGTTCAACCGTAAATCCGAGTGCCTTCATGGCTTCACCCCCCGGTGCCGAAACGCCGAATTGTTCGATCGATATGTTCACACCTTTGAAACCGGTATACTTCTGCCAACCAAGTGCGACTCCGGCTTCAATGGATATCCGATTCGCAAGGTCCGGTGGAAGAACCGATTCACGGTAGGAGGCCGGTTGCCGGTCGAAAACTTCGTGGCAAGCCATATTTACCACCCTGACGTGTATACCATCTTCGAGAAGCTTCTTCCGTGCATCAATCGCAAGCTGAACTTCAGATCCGGTTGCAATGAGAACCAATTCGTCTTTATCACTTCCAGCCATGACATAACCACCCTTGGAAACCTCACTTGCAGGAACGATATCATCACTTCTGTCGTAAATTGGCAATCCTTGCCGCGTCAGGATCAATGCAGTCGGACCATCCGTACGTTCCAGCGCCATTTTCCAGGCATAGGCGGTTTCATTGGCATCGGCCGGACGGATTACGTTCAAATTGGGTATTGCCCTCAGTGACTGTATGTGCTCTACCGGCTGATGTGTCGGACCATCTTCTCCCAGCCCAATACTGTCGTGCGTGAATACGTAAATCACCGGAACGCCCATCAAGGCGGCAAGACGCAGCGTCGGTCGCATGTAATCGGAAAAAACAAGGAACGTGCCACCATATGGACGCAAACCACTCAATGCCATACCGTTCATTATGGATCCCATTCCATGTTCACGAATGCCATAACGTATGTAACGACCGGCATAGTTATCCGCCGAGAAGTCCTGGAGCGTTTTCACCAGGGTGTTGTTGGATGGGGTCAGGTCGGCAGATCCCCCTATGATAAAGGGGCTCTCTCCCACCACTTTCTCAAGGACTTTGCCTGAGGCCTGACGCGTGGCCATTTTGCCCGCATCCGGAGCGAATTCCGGCAGAACTTCATCCCACTTAATGCTCAGCTCGCCTTTTTGAAAGCCGACAAGCGCTTCATAAAGCTCCGGGTAATCTTTCTTGTAGGCGGCAAGCCCATCCTCCCATTCTTTTTCGAGCTGTCGGCCTCTGGAGACTGATTCCCGGAAGATTTCAAGGGCCTGATCAGGAATGAAGAAGGACTTGTCGGGATCGAAGCCCAGGTTTTTCTTGGTGAGTCTTGTTTCTTCTTCTCCCAAAGCAGCACCATGGACACCAGCCGTATCCTGCATGTTCGGACTGCCATACCCAATATTGGTTTTTGTGGCGATCAGGGATGGTTTGCCGCCATTGTTTCCCAGGCAGCTTTCCAGTGCCTGCGTAATGGAATCAAGATCGTTGCCGTCAGCGCTGACCACATTCCATCCATATCCTTCAAATCTTTTCGGGACATCTTCGGAGAAGGACAGATCCGTGCTTCCATCAATTGTAATGCCATTGTCATCATAAAAGTAGATCAGATTGTCCAGTTTCAGGTGTCCGGCTAGGGAGGCGGCCTCACTCTGAACGCCTTCCATAAGGTCACCGTCACTCACAATACCATATATTTTGTAGTCTAATGGTTTGAAATCGCCTCGATTGAAGAGGGATGCAAGATATTTTTGCGCTATTGCCATCCCCACACCGTTGCCAAACCCCTGCCCCAGAGGACCGGTTGTCGTTTCCACGCCCGGGGTATGGCCATATTCCGGGTGACCGGGCGTCTTGCTGTTCAACTGGCGAAATTGCCGGATTTCTTCCAGCGACAGGTCATATCCGGTAAGATGCAGCAGAGAGTAGAGCAGCATGGAGCCGTGTCCGGCTGAGAGCACAAAACGATCCCGATTCAGCCATTGGGGGTTTTTGGGATTGTGACGCAGATACCTTGTCCAGAGCAGATAGGAGAGCGGCGCTGTTCCCATGGGCATCCCGGGGTGTCCGCAGGTTGCTTTTTCCACGGCATCGACAGACAAGGTTCTGATTGTGTTTATGCAAAGAGTATCGAGGTCGTTTTTGTTTGTCATGTTTTTACATCAAGTTTAAAAGTTCATGGACAGAGAATGGATCCAGCCACAAATCGCTCATCATCAGCTAGTGCGATACGGCGATCAATGACTCATCTGCATGTATCAGACCGGGTTGAAAATCACCCTGAAAAACTCGTTATCCGGCAAAACCAATACCGAAGAAAAGGTCCAGTGTTTTCACTCACTTCACATATTCCTGAGGAACATACGCTTTGCATTTCTTATCAGCAAATACCGGCTTGATTTTCGCAAAACGCTGTATGCCATTGACAAGCGGCACACTGACCCAGTCATCCCCGATAAGAGGACGCGCATACCGGACGAAATCATCGGTGACGTCGCTGCGATCATCGGTGATCCAATGCTCCGGGAACTCACGTTCGGAATTGGCGACCTTGTCCAGCGGTACTTTGTCATATTCCACCCTGTAGATGTCACCCGGCTTTCGAAGGATGGTGGCCATGTAACCAGATCCCTCGTCTTTGGCTACCATTACCGCTTTTTGTCCAACCCGGTAGGCCTCCTCCAGGTCTACCGCCGAGGCGTAGATCATGTTGTGGCGCTGATCCGTGCCGCTCACATTGACCCTGGCAGCTCCGCGAGCACCGATCCCCACTTCATTCAGATGGTTCACAAGCTTTTGTCCAACCGTGATCTTGCTGGCAGAGAACTGGGTATGACCGAATGAGTCTTTGGTCTCCCCTATATCCCCCACGGGAAAACCTTCGCTAATTACCACGATTGAACGGCCATGCTTTTTCACATTGTCATTCACTTTTTCCGTGAGTTGCTCCAGCGTGATGTTGGACTCCTTCATGAAAATCTGCAGGGGCAATTCACGGTCGGGATCCGCAAGCCGTGCTGCAGCCGGAATATAGCCAATTTTCCGCCCCATGACCTGGATGACCATTACGGGATCCGCCGGCGAGGAACCTTTGTTTTCCTCGTTGGCATTCTGGATGTTCAACGCCCAGTACCGTGCCACACTGCCATATCCCGGAGTGTGGTCGATGAGCTTGAACTCCGAATCGCCAACATCGTTGTCAATGGTTTTTGGAACACCGGTCCCGATCAGATCAAGGCCTTTTTCCTGTGCCAGTTTGGCGACCTTGTTGGCCGTATCCATCGAATCATTGCCTCCGATGTAGAAAAAGTATCCGATATTGTGGGCTTTGAGAACCTCCACAACCCGGTTGAAATCGGCCTCCTGGTGCTCTTTGAGCTTGTACCGGCAGGTTCCGATGGACCCGGCTGCCGGGGTTGTCCGCAGCAAGGCTATTTCATCAGGCGGCTGCGCAGGCATGTCTATCAGTTCCTCTTTCAGTACGCCCTCAATGCCATGATTTCCTGCGTAGACCGTGCCGAACACATCCGGGAACTGCTTGCAGGTGTCGACGATGGCGCGCAGGGAGTTGTTGATCACCGGCGTGGGACCGCCTGACTGCGCAACCAGTACATTTTTGCTGTTCATGTGTTATAATTTTTGAATTATCAGATCACATAGAATGTTCATGACGTTTGTAATCTTGCCACTGTATGCCAGGGGCAGGCAAACTCGGTCATGGACATTTCATAAACTTTCCTTAAGAATTACTCGGTTTAACCGGCAACTAGATCTTCAACCATTCGGTGTGGAAGAAACCTTCTTTATCAACACGCTCATAGGTATGCGCACCAAAATAATCGCGCTGCGCCTGCAGCAGATTGGCACCAAGTCGCGCAGAACGATAGGAATCATAGTAGCTCAATGCTGAACTGAACGCTGGTATCGGAATTCCCAACCTGGAGGCTGTTGCAACCACATCCCTCCAGGGCATCTGAGCTTTTTGGATGGATTTGTTGAAATAGGGATCCAGCAACAGGTTTTTCAGATTGGGGTTATTGTCGTAGGCATTCTTGATATGCTGCAGGAAGTGCGCACGGATGATGCACCCCCCTCTCCATATCATGGAAATTTCCCCGAGTTTCAGATCCCAGCCATACTCATCGCTTGCCGCCTGCATCAGCGCGAACCCTTGTGCATAGGAGCAGATTTTGGATGCATAAAGCGCATCCCGGACCGCGTTCTTGAAGGCCTCTGCATCTCCGTCGAAAGTAGCAGCATCGGGACCAGCCAGAATCCCGGAAGCTTCCACCCGCTCCTCTTTAAGGGATGATATGATGCGTGCAAAAACGGCCTCTGCAATTGTTGGGGTGGATACGCCTGTATCAAGTGCCGCCCTGACCGTCCATTTGCCGGTCCCTTTTTGTCCGGCGGTATCCATGATCACATCCACGAGAGGTTTGCCGGTGTCGGGATCTGTCTTACCGAGGATGTCTGCTGTAATTTCGATGAGATAGGAGTCGAGATCGCCCGAATTCCACTCATTGAATGTCTCATGCAGCTGCTGTGCGTCCATGCCGAGCACATGCTTGAGCAGCATGTATGCTTCAGTGATCAGCTGCATATCGCCATATTCGATGCCGTTGTGGACCATTTTCACAAAATGTCCGGCTCCAGCCGTGCCGATATGGGTGCTGCATGCTTCGCCGTCCACCTGGGCGGATATCCTTGTAAAGATAGGCTCAACCAGTTCATACGCCTCCTTCTGCCCGCCGGGCATGATGGACGGACCTTTGAGTGCCCCTTCTTCACCACCGCTGACACCAGTACCGATGAACAGAACTCCTTCTTTCTCAAGCCATTCCGACCTGCGCTCGGTATCCTGGTAATCGGAATTGCCGCCATCGATGATCAGGTCACCCTTGTCCAGAAGCGGAAGCAGCGATTCTATGGTTTTGTCCACCGGCTCACCGGCTTTAACCATAAGCATGATTTTCCGGGGGCTTTCCACCGCATTGACGAAATCTTCCAGTGTATACGCCGGATAAATATTCTTGCCTTTTGCCTTGTCCTCGGCAAATGCCCTGGTTTTTCCCTCTGAACGGTTGTAAACCGCAACAGAAAAACCTTTCGATTCCATATTCAGCACGAGGTTTTCCCCCATTACGGCCAATCCGATCAATCCAATATCATTCTTTTTCATCTGTTTATAATTTTTGATTTAATAGGTCATATAGAATGTCCATGACGATGATAATCATGCTCCTGAGTGTCAGCAGATGGCTGTCATGTTCATTTCATTGTCCTAAAATTTTGTTTTCAGTTTTTTTTAATCAGCAGGAAGCTCTTTTTCTGAAGCAGCTGCATATTGTTATCTCTTTTAATAAAACTCATTAGCATCATTGCCCGGTTTTCTGATCATTGAGCCTGTACAGGATCTCCCCGGCCTTGGGCACATACAATATCCCCTCCTGCTCACGGTCACGGTATGCGTCAATGTCTATTGTGCCCGGATCCATATAGCCCAGGTTGATCTTTCGGCACCGTTCTTCCGGAATTGAAGTGGCCAGAACCACATCCACATTCGGTATTTCCACCCCGTTTTCATAGGTTCCGCTGCCCTTGACATGTGTTGAGTGCGCCAGCACACCACGCGGAATATGCCCGAACTTGTCCATTTGCTTCATGAAGTAATCGCGCACATGATATCCTATCTCGTCGATATGCTTGCCATGGGTGTAGGACACCTCGGTGATGTGGGGGGCGTAAATAATCAGTTTCCCACCTTTCTGGATGACCGGTTCGAGCTTGTACATGCATTTTCCTGCCGTCCAGACATCCTCATACATTGGCGGTGCTACCGAGAGCACTTCTTTGAAAGGCTTCTCGACAAAACGGATGTGTTCCTGTGCTGACAGGTCAGCGGCATGGTCCCAGGCTTCTTCCGGACTTCCGGCAAAGATTCCTTTCACGCCCTTCCCCTTGATCACCATGCTGAAACAGGTCTTGGGCAGGTCGATTTTGGATGCGGCAAGATCCACTACCTCACGTATAGGCGTATATTTTGTGCCGATAACTTCGCGATTGGTGATCACCGCGCCCAGCCAGTGGAAAAAGTTCAGGATTTGAGGACCGGATATCCCCGGAAAAAAGTACTTGTTGCCACCGGAGAAGCCGACAACTTCGTGCGGAAACGTGGGGGCGAGAACCATCAGGTGATCATAGTCATAGATCAACTTGTTGATATGCACAGGCACATCTTCTCCGAACAGGCCACCCGATATCTTCTCGACCTCGGCCTTGCTTATCCACCCGATTTCCCTGAGCTGGTTGGGATCATCCCAGCGGTGGTTGTAAACCCGGTAGCGGGGTATTTCACTGCCGGAACGGCCCAGCATGCGATCTATGGCCTCATCGGACATGGGCTGATGTGTGCCCAGCGCGATGAGATAGCTAAGCTCCTTGACACGGTGGCCCAGCTGCTCATGCAACAACCTGTAAAAAATATGCAAGGGCATGGTCCGGGTGCTGTCAGGAATGATGACAAGCACTTTCTTGCCGCTGACATCGATGTCAGCCAGTGCCTCAGCCATGAAACCGCCGAGCTCCTCCTCTGACAGATTATCCTGCTGGGATATTTTTTGTTTCAGCATTGCCATTAGAATAATTGGGTGGTTTGTCCTTGCGTATTGATCAAATTGATCCGGGTGCCGAGCACTCATGCCAGCTTGAAAGTTATCCATGCCATAACATGGGTCACCCGGGCTGGTAATGGGCTGCGGACTGTTATTATCTTTTCCAGGGTGGGGTTTCCGGCAGATGGTCAAGGAACTCAGAGATAAGTTTCTCCTCGTAGCTACCCGCATAATTACCACTCATGAAAACATCGGCGGCTTCATCATGGAAACGTTGCCACGAAACATCCTCTTCACCCGGTATGATAGGATAGAAAAGGGCGTTGTTTGCCTTGGCTGCTTTCATGTCACCGGGAGCGTCCCCGATCATCAGAATGCGTTCGTTTTCGTATTTATTCACGGCAGCAAGGGCCAGATGTTCCTTTTTTGATCCCATCTCCTGTCCGGCTATCACACGCACGTAATGATCGATCTTGTTTTCACTCCACTCTTTGTTCAGCGCATCTCCAGGGGTGGCTGACACCACGAGCAAATCAGCGGAGTCCTTCACCTTTTCAAGGCTTTCCACAACATATGGGAACGGTGGCATGCCAGAAACCATGTCATCAATGGTGTCGTTGACCGCATGGCTCCATTCCCGTGCCCGCAGAAGCTCCTCGGTTTCCCCCTTTTCGGCGATGTATTCATCAAGCGAGGGATTGCTCAAGGGCCTGCCCGAGTCGATGAAGGCGCGGATTTCCGGCAGCTCCGGAATGGGGATGTTCCGCTTCAGGACATCGTCCCAGTCACGCAGGAGATCCAGGCTCATGACAAGTGCGGGGAAGCGGTTGATGCCTCTCCAGCGGGAATAGAGGTTGACAAATTCCGCGGAATCACGGGCGTATTTTGATACCGCCTGAAGTTTCCAGTGTTTGATAATGTTCGGAATGAAGCACTCCTTGTGCTTGATCTCCATGGTATCGAAGACGCAGCCATCGGAATCGATACCGATGAAATAATCTTTTTCCGGTTGCAGCTCTTCTAAGATTCTATTCGGGCTATTGTTGTCCATCGTTATTGGGTTTATTTGTCAGGCGGCAGCAGAAGACTGCCAATTATCAGTTCTTGAGCACACTCGGTGCGGGTTTCGGAAGACGTGTGTATGAAAAATAGCTTAGGGCATTGGTGTAGCACAGCTTCTCCAGCAAGTCCGCCAGGAGTCTGTCGTCGTTGGGAACAATCCCCGCCTCCACATCGGATCCAAGCATATTGCAGAGTATCCTTCGGTAGTATTCGTGTCTGGGGAATGACAGAAAGCTTCTTGAATCGGTGACCATACCCACAAACTCACTGAGAAGGCTCATATTGGAGAGTGTTTGCAGCTGTGCTTCCATCCCTTCTTTCTGGTCATGGAACCACCAACCCGCTCCATGCTGTATCTTGCCCGGAACGCCTCCCCCCATGAAAGTCCCCAGCAGTGAGGCCAGCACTTCATTGTAAGTAGAGTTCAGGTTGTAGAGGATGGTTTTCGGGAGCTGGTCATTTTGCTCCAGCCGATCCAGAAAACGCACTAGCGGTCGTGCAAGACTCGCATCTCCAATTGAGTCAAAACCGGCATCTGGTCCAACCCTGCGGTACATTTTTGAATTGTTGTTCCTCATGGCACCGATATGCATTTGAAAGGCCCATCCCTTTTCATGGTCCATGACGGCAAATTCGTGCATCAGGGCCGACTTGAACTTGCGCTCGGCGGCCACATCGGGTTTGATCCCGTCACATGCATCCTCGAAAATCTTGCTGATTTCCTGGTCAGTGTAGTCCTCGGCATAGGGCTCTTCCAGGCCATGGTCCGATGCCCGGCATCCCCTTTCATTGAAATAATCATGGCGCTTTCTCAAGGCTTCCAGATATGCGGGATACCCGTTTATGGCGATACCGGTAATAGATTCAAGTTTGCGAACGTATTCACTGAAAAAAGCAGGATCTTCAACCTTCATGGCATTGTCCGGCCGGTAGGTGGGGAACATCACAAAGGCTTCTTCCCCCTCCTCTTCCAGCTGCTTGTGCTCTTGCAGCGTGTCTGCGGCATCATCCGTGGAGCAGGTGACATGGACATTCATTCTTTTTAAAAGGTTCCGGGTCGAAAACTCAGGGGACTGGAGCATTTCAGCGGTTACATCCCAGATGCGCCCTGCGGAATCCTCATTGAGCTGCTCGTCGATATCAAAATATCTCTTCAATTCAAGATGCGTCCAGTGGTACAGCGGATTCTTAAGCGTACGTGGAACCGTTTTCGCCCAGGCCATGAACTTATCCCTGTCCGTGACATCCTTGTCCGACACATCTTTGCCGGTGACATCCTTGCCCGTAATGAACTGCTCCGGTATGCCGGCGATGCGCATGGCGCGCCATTTGTAATGGTCTCCCTTAAGCCAGATATCGGTGATATTGGCATAGGTGGCATCCTCCAGTATTTCTCCCGGGGGCAGGTGGTTGTGATAATCTACAATGGGATGTGAACTGGCGTACTCATGATACAGACGTCTTGCTGCCTTTGTTTGCAGCAGAAAGTCATCATGAATGAAATCAGCCATTTTTATTTCCTCCGTTACTCATTATCTGACTTATTAAATCTGGGTGCGTGTTGGCTTCTAAATGGACATTGCCGTAAACCCGCCATCAACGGGTACGACCGCCCCGGTGACATAAGAAGATGCCTTGTCCGAGGCCAGCCAGAGTGCGGCACCACACATTTCATCGGGTTCTCCATAGCGCTTGATGGCAGAATGCCCCAGAATGGATTGCTTCCGTTCATCGGATAAAATCCCGCTGTTTTGTTCACCTGGAATGAATCCGGGCATGATGGCATTCACACGAATATCCGGGGCCCATTCTCTGGACATATAGCGTGTCATGTTGTTGACGGCCGATTTTGACATCCCATATACAAACACCTTCGACAAGGGGATATCGGACGAGACCGATGTCATGTTGATGATGCTCCCTTTTTTTCCTTTTGAAATCAGGTTTCGTGCCACAGCCCTGTTGGTCCAGTAAACACCTTTCAAATTGATGTCCATTATTCTATTCCATTCCGTTTCCTCAATATCCATGATGGATGTTGAGGAGTTGATACCGGATGCATTTACAAGGATTTCCACGTCATGCCAATGACTGCCGATAGCGGAAACAGTCTGGGTTATGGATTCTTCCTTGGTGACATCCATCTGCCACGGCCGGGCCTCCAGTCCTTCCGAATCAAGCTTATCGCAGATCTCTTCGGCTTTCTTTTTGTTCCCCTGATAAACAACGGCGGTTTGCGCGCCCGCCCTTGCCAAAGCTCCGGCAATAGCACTGCCAAGCGCTCCGGTACCGCCAACTACAGCGGCAACTTTACCGTCAAGATTGAAGAGGTCATGCAGATAACTCATTTTGCTTCTATATGTGATCAGTATTTGGTGGATGGTTTATCAAGACTGCTTCATTCGCACCCTTGCCCGGCCGGAGTGGTTTGCCACGAAATCCCCAGTGGGAAATATTCAGCTTCTTACATCAGACACCGCTGAATGCGGAAAATCCTCCGTCCACAGGCACCACTATGCCGTGTACAAATCGGGATGCCGGAGCAACAAGCCACATTACTGTGGATACCAGGTCCTCAGGATCGCCAAAACGCGCAACCGGTGTGTGGTCGATGATGGTCTGCCCGCGGTCCGTCAGACTGCCGTCCTTTTCATTCGTAAGCAGGAACCGGTTCTGATCCGTCAGCAAAAAGCCCGGCGCGATGGCGTTCACACGGATATCTGGTGAGTAATGATGGGACATGTGCACGGCCAGCCACTGGGTGAAGTTGCTTATGGCAGCTTTTGCTGCGGAGTACGCCGGAATTCTTGTCAACGGCGTAAAAGCGTTCATCGAAGATATGTTGATGATGTTGCCGCTCTTCTGTTCCGCGAAATATTTGCCGAATACCTGGCATGGAAGGAAGGTACCCATGAAATTAAGGTCAAAAACCCACTTTATGGCATCTTCGGGAAGGTCGAAAAAAGGTTTGTCGGGGCTGGTAGTGGCGGCCGGCTTGTTTCCGCCGGCACCATTGATAAGGATGTCAACCCTTCCAAATTTGTCAATCGTCTTCTTTGCGGCTTCTTCGATGCTGGATCTGTCCATGACATCGGTTTTTATTGCCAGGTGATCGATTCCCCTTTTGCCCAGCTCTTCGGAAACCACTGCCATCCCCTTTTCACCAATGTCCAGCAACACGATTTTTGCTCCCGATCCGCCAAGCGCATAGGCCATTTCAGCGCAAAGTACACCTGCGCCACCGGTGATAACGGCTACCTGTCCCGCAACATCAAAGCCTTTGGTAATGCTTTCCATTTTCAAATGTCTATTTAGTTATTTGTTATCAAAGGGATGGATATGTTTTCTGAAGCCTTACTGACTTCCACTATCTCTAAAGCCCGGTTGCCTGTATGGTGACCCCGGCCGTTGTCGTACATGGTGAAACCCGCCTGCATCATGCGGTTCGAATTATCTAAGCCTTGAAAAAGTGTGCATCAGCTCTAAAACCACTGAAATGCGGCTGCCTGCTTCACAGTCCTGTGACATTGGATATCCATCAGGAAAAACCGAACAGCCTTGGCAAAAACAGGCTCAGTTCTTCAAAATAGGTAACAACCACCAGTGAAAAGAGCATGGCAAGGAAAAACGGGAACAAGGGCCTCACTACCTGCACAATGGAAAGATTGGCCACCCCGCACCCGACAAACAGTACCGTTCCGACCGGCGGGGTGCAAAGCCCGACACTCAGATTCAGGATCATCATTATACCAAAATGAACGGGATCCATTCCCAGCTCTACAGCAACAGGCAGGAAAATGGGTGTGAAAATGAGTACCGCCGGAGTCATATCCATAAAAACGCCAACTGCCAAAAGCGTCATGTTTATGATGATCAGGATCAGGAATGGATTGTCACTGAGCGTTAGAAGTCCGGCAGTAACGATTTGGGGGATATTCTCATAAGACATCACCCATGACATTCCAAGCGAGGTGCCGATCAGCAATGCTACGATCGCAGTGGTATTGCAGCTGTCAAGAATGGCTTTGGGCAGCTCCGAAAATTTGAGTTCCCTGTTGATGACGCAGGCCAGGATGAATGCATACAGTACCGCAATGGCGGATGCCTCCGTTGCCGTGAAAATTCCTGCAATGATACCGCCAATTACAATGATGATCATCAAAAGACTGGGAATGGCACGGGCGAATTTCTTTGCAACTTCCTTCAGTGGAAGCCTGTCCGATACCGGATACTTTCTCCGGAAAGCAAAGTAACCTGCCACCAGCATGATCATCAGTCCTGTAAAAGCGCCCGGCAGATAACCCGCAAGGAAAAGGGCGGCAATGGAAACGCCCCCACTGGCAAGGGAGTACACAATGAGGATATTGCTTGGCGGGATCAGCAGCCCGGTGGTGGATGATGTGATGTTCACGGCGGCACTGTATCCACGGTCATATCCCTGCTTCTGCATCTGCGGGGTCATGAACGTTCCAACAGCTGATGCGGCTGCAACAGCGGAACCCGATATGGAACCAAACAGCATTGCGGCGATGACGTTGACGTAGGCAAGTCCACCGGGGAGCATGCCGACAAGCGCCTTGGCAAAATCGATGAGCCGCTCCGCTATCCCCCCCTTGTTCATCAGCTGCCCGGCCAATATGAAGAAAGGTATGGCCAGCAGTGTGAAACTGTCCAGCCCCGTTCCCAGTCTCTGGGCCACCGTTGTCACGGCAGGTGTAAAGTCAACACTGACCAGCAGTGTCACAATGGTTGCTATGCCAATACTGAATGCAACCGGTACCCCGATGGCAAGAAGTATCACGAAAGTAATCACCAGTACCAGTATCCCGATAATATCCATAACTGTTCTATTTATTATTCCGCATGAATTTCATCTGATCTCCTGCCCGGATGAATGGGCTCGGCATCCGTGAGATTAACCCTGATCCCTGCTTCCTGAAGAATGAAGTCAACGGCATATATGATGATGGCCAATCCGCTGACTGGCAGCACCAGATAAACAAAAGACATCGATACTCCAAGTGCCGGTGAGTTCTGGTCAAGAACCCATGTCAGGATCACGAGCTGAATGCCGCCATACACCAGGACCCCTGCCGAAAAAAGCGCGATAAGCGAGTGGATGATGATGTTCAGGACATTTTTTTGCTTCCCCTTAAGCTTCAGCACCAGCAGATCAAGCGCCAGGTGCATTCGCTGCCTGTATGCGTACGAAGCCGCAAGCAGGCCCAGCCATATCAGCAGGAAACGTGACAGCTCTTCCGTGAAAGTAACCGGAGACCCCACCACATACCGCATGAACACCTGCAAAAGGACCGTAAAAACGAGAAGGGTCATGATCACGATGGATGTACGGGAGAGTACGTAGTCAAGCGATTTAATCAGTGTATTCATAGCCCATTTCCTGAATTTCCAAGAACAGTTGATAAAGATCCGGTTGATTTGTCCTCATGAATTCATAGTATGGCTCGGAGGCCTCCATGAAAAGTGAACGGTCCGGATAGATAATTTCAACGCCCGCTTCTTCGACCGCGCGGAGTGCTTCCTCGCTTGCTTCGCGCCACAACTTTCGCTGATAGGGAACGGATTCAAGAGCGGCTTCCTGAACGATCGCACGCTGCTCCTCATTCAATACATTATCCCAAGTGTGCTTTGAAATTACCAGGATATCCGGCACAGCGGTATGTTCATTAAGACTGTAGTACCTCGAAACTTCATAGTGACGAGATAAATAGAAACTGGGTGGATTGTTCTCGGCACCGTCCACCACTCCCTGCTGCAGTGCAGTGTAAAGCTCACCCCACGATATGGGAGTAGCCGATCCACCCAAAGTATTCACCATCCGTATTGCAGACGGACTTTCCTGCACGCGAATGCTCAGTCCCCGAAGATCTTCAGGTGTATGTATGGGACGACGGGTTGTGTAGAAACTGCGTGTGCCGGCATCATAATAGCAAAGGCCGACAATCCGGTATGGTTCGCTTGCATCCAGAATCCTCCTGCCAACCGGGCCGTCAAGAATGTCGTACATGTGGTCATCGTTGACAAACAGGAACGGAACACTGAAGATGCTATAAACCGAAGTGAAACTTTCAATTACTGCCGCCGATACCTTGGTTATATCCAGGCTTCCAATCTGCAGCAGCTCAAGGGTTTGGCGTTCCGTACCCAGCTGCTCGTTCGGGTAGATATCAATGCGCATGCTGCCGTCAGACTTTTCACTTACCAGTTCAGCCATCCTTTCCATCCCGACATGCACGGGGTGCGAGGAATCCAGGCCGTGGCCCAGTCTGAGAACGACAACGTCACCATCAGGCCGGCATCCGGTAATCAAAATGATTGCCGACAAGATCAGCACAAAACGTAGATGCAAGTTGGTCATATTTTTCAAGTCAGGTGCAACGGAAATGTTTTTTTAAGAAATCACTTCTCAGATAAAGGCATTCCAAACTCTAATACTTAACCGTTTAAGTATAGGCAACAATAGCAATATCTGCAGTGATTATCAACAAGAATTTTTCAAATCCACATTTATTTGAGTTTCCAGGGTGCCTTACAATCGGTCATCAATGATTGATGATGGTCACAGAAGGCGGATACGCATAATCGAACCACAGCCGGTCTATAAGTCCGGCATCGGGTTCTCCATCATGGGTAACTATACGGTAACGGGTAATGAAAGGGATGCCAGGCTGAATGGACATATCGCCCAGTTGTGTCGGGGCAAAATTGAAAAAAGGCTCGGTGGGATGAATGCGCATGGTTTGAGGAAACCGATAGTTCGATGTGTGTCCGAGTATTGCGAATCCACCCAGTTCACCCTCAGAATATCCTCCCATATGTGCCCATCTGGCCCGTGTGGCATGCCCGTCCCGGCCAAGTCCACCGGAAGTCAGAAAGAAGCATTTCTCGGGATCATTCCAGTCTGTATGGCCACGGAATCCAATGCCTCCATAGCGGTACTCCGGCAACAGCAAAGGCCGGTCAGAGTTCACTGTCTGGGTAACGGTCAGGTCAAAGACATGGACCTTGTCGCCAAGCGGCGAAGCATAGACCTTCACATCCCAGATCTCATTCAATGCGGTAACCGGCTCCTCACCGCTCAGATCCGTGAAACGGTGGGCTGACCGGAAACCGCCAAAAACGGGTCCGTCCCACTTGGTGATCAGGGAGTCAACATCCACACGCCCACGGTCACCATGCACATTCCAGAAATCAGGATTGCGGTCCTCAAACCGGGTGTTGGTCCAGGCCGACCATATTCCCGAGTGGTGGGGATGCTGGTCCACATTCAAGTGGCTTGTGAGGACTACACCGCCCGGAGAGTAAAACGGGTGGATATATCCGCCCCGCCGGTATCTTTCATCCAGTTCTTCCGGTGGATCGTTTTCCCGGTGGTAATAACTCAGCACCTTTTTGCCATCGGCAGAAAAAGTCACGATGGCATCATCCATTTGAGAAGAAACCCGTCCATCTGCAAGCGGTGAATCGGAAAGGTTGGTGGCAGGCTGCAAGTCGAGCATGAATTCCGCAGATGACCCTGCGGGAAGGTAGTCCAGAATAAACCAGCCGCTGTTGGCCTGATCTACCTGCAGAGGGGTTATGCGGCCATCCTCATCCTTCAACGCATAAACGCCGGCCTCAACCGCAATAGGGAACTTGAAGGTTACAATGCTTCCTTTTCGGTCATATGCCCCGGCATCAACCTGCAATACGATGCTATCCGCTTCCATTCCTGTTTGGGGAATGTCTGCAATACGGGTTACATTTTGAGCATATTTTGAACCAGAATGCTCCTTTCCCACTGCGTTATCGCATGATACCGAATTGCAGGCAAAAGCAAGCAGACATAAGCAAATGAATACTCGAAATGGCGTCATAGTTGGCCTTTTTTATCCGAACCGGAAAATCTGTATAAAACGAGACTCCCCGGTTCGGTGACAGGACTACAGGTTACATTTTCAGCATTTCCGGTATGTATCCGGTCATGTTTTCATTTGATCTGGATTATGTACTGATCCGTATCAGATCCTCGGCTCCCATCCGGTCTCATAGCTTCGGCTCCACATACTCATTGCCTCGGAGTCGCCGATGATGCGGCCGTTCCTGGGATCAATGTTCAGCGAGCGGCCCACATACTGTGAGATATTACCCAGATGCAAAGCAAGCACCGATATCTGACCTTCATCGATCGGTGAGTTCTGCTTCTCACCCCGGGTGATCGCCTGGGCAAAGTTATGGATATGCAGGTCGGTCATGTCTCCTCCGCCCACCGTGTCAAGATGGTCCACATCACCGCCATCCATCACTCGCTTGACCTCGTTGTTGTCCAGGTCATAGACAATATAACCACTGCGATCGATCATGATGGTGCCTTTGGTGCCGTGGATGGTTGTACCCCGGCCGCGACCGTAGAACGGGAAGCCATTGGCGCTTCGGCCTTCCCAGTTGATCGCCTTGCCTTCGGCGAACTCATAGTTGATGTTCTGCACATCATAGAACTCCCAGTCATCGTCAAAGTGGAACCGTCCGCCAGTGGAACTTATGCGGTTGGGATGACCTACACCCAGCGCCCAGCGGGCAATGTCGTACTCATGGGTGCCGTTATTCAACGCCTCGCCGGTCCCCCACTTCCAGAACCAGTGCCAGTTGTAGTGGATGATGTTGTCGCGATAGGGCGTGCGCGGGGCTGGCCCTTGCCACAATTCGTAATCCAGCCAGTCCGGTACCGGGGCAATCTTGCCTCGGCCTATCCCGTCACGGGCATTGGCATAAAACGCCTTGGCATAATACGGTTCACCGATAATCCCGTCGGCAATGTCCTTCATGGCCTGGATGGATTCGGGGGCAGAGCGCTGCTGATTGCCCATCTGCACCACCTTGCCATAACGCTGCTGTGCCCGCACGATCAGCTCGGCCTCGGCCGGATTGTGGCTGCCCGGCTTCTCTACGTACACATGCTTTCCGGCCTGCAGAGCCATGATCGTGGCTGGTGTATGCCAGAAGTCAGGCGCTCCGATAACAAGCGCGTCGATATCCGGATCATCCAGGGCCCTGCGGAAGTCGGTCCCCGTCTCGGGCTTGCGGCCCTGGCGTTCAGACACGCTCTCAGCCAACTCGGCCAACGGGCGGTTGTCCACATCAAAGACGGATTTTACAACCGTTCCACGCACCTGGGCAAAAGTGCGCGCCAGAACAGCTGCGCGACTCCTGCCCCCCATGACAGCGACGGTGACCTGGTCACTGGGATTGGTGCCCGCCGCACGGGCAATGCTCATTGGACCGGCCAGTCCTATAGCCGCTCCTGCGAGTGCCGTTTTTTTGATGAAATCCCGGCGGTTAACATCTGGTTTTGACATATTCATCCTCTTTTTGTTCGTAACTGATTTTACAGTTGGATTTAATTAGCTGCTTTATTCTCTCAAAGTCAATCACTGGCCTGCATTGCCAATTCTCTGGCATGCGTTGTTATATAGTACTTGGCAATCATATTCGGGACTTCCCAATCCGGCAGCATGCCACGCTCGAGATATTCGAGAAATGACTCGGCAACCATGCCAAAATGCGCCTCGTGTCCGTAATGGAATTCATCCGGGATGTACAGTTCCCAGCCGTGCGGAGATGATTCGTAAGAAGCTCCTGGATACTGACCCTGCAGTCGCTCTACGGCTTCAGCAACTTGCTGCTCAATATCGGCAGCGGAAGCTCCTTCAACGGGTTCCACATAGACTGTGGCACGGAACCCCTGTTCTTCTCCCTGGCGCACAACCAGATTTGCATTCGTACCCCTGATCATGGTGAAGTGACTGTCATCACCACCCGGAGGCGCCTGATAGTCCCACTGCACCTTCACACTGACATGGTGACCATTCAGCAGATAATCAATTTGCCCGTTGCAATACAACGGGAGTGCACCGGAATCGTCGAGTTGGTCTACAAGATATTCCGGGAATGCCTGCTCACCCGTGATCCTGCTGAACTGATCCAGCGTGACCGTGGTTGGCCACCGCTCGCCACTGAGCAGGTCCACATCCTCCTCAATCCGAATGATTTGGTCCGGGAATGCCACCCACATCGACAGATCCACAAGATGGACGGTCACATCCACGATGCCCTCACCCTGCTGACGGACATCGAAATACCAGGGTGGCCGGCGAAGCGGCGAACCTGCGACATACTTGAAAAGATGGTGGATGCTTTCCTTGAAAATGGCGGGCTCTTCTTGCGTACCTGCAACGAGCTCTCCAAACAGATTGCGGTCCTGCATAAGTGTCCGGAGGATGCGGGAGGTCACCTCACGGCGTTCGGTCATGATGTCATAGAGCAACACATCATTCGCATCGGCCTCTTCAAATGCCTCCACCAACATTTCCCAGCCCTCTGTATCTATGGCCATTGGCTTGTCAGACAGGACATTGATTCCATTGCTGACCGTCTGTAATATATAATTGGTCTTTTGGCGGTTGTTACCGGCCGTGACCATCACGTTACCCGGCCTTTCCTCCAGCATTCTCTGCAGGTAATCCGGACCTGTGTAAATTTCCGATTGCCAGTTGGTTGGGCTATCGTCCCGTGTATTGAACCCCTCAATGCGTTGCATGTGCAGGTCAAGATCAGCACCGCCGGGAGCAAAGATGTGCACGGTTTCATCCAGACGGTCTATCGCGTTTTTCTGGATCAGCGCTGCGTGGAAATGACCGGGATTAAGGGTCATCAGACGCACCTGCTCGGACTCTTGCCGGCCGTCATCCGGAGCTTGACAGCTGTTGATGTTCATCATCATAGCAAAGAGAATTACAAGAACGAAGGTTTTTTTCATGTTCATAATACAGTTATTCATTGGTGACTTCTTTTGGAAACAGGCAAGGCAACTACAGCAGGAATCGTGTCATCAGGCCGCGTGTTTATCTCCTTTACTGAAAAAAAAACGCCATACGGATTTCACTCCCAGATAAACAAACCGAACAAGCAATGACAGTAAATAGAAAAAAAGGGTCAACAGGACCACTATGTGAAACTGAGAGAACAGCTCCGACCATTGTCCATCATGAACTATTATTGCATATATGTTTAGAAAAAATGACAGGACGAATACAGCAAGCAGGAACAACAATTCCCTTTTTACAACTTCAGCTTTTATGACAATATCTTTCATGTGTGTAAAATCTTGGATTTCTATGGTCACATAGAATGACCATGACGTTTTTAAATCATACTTCTGTGTGTCCGGGCTGCGGTCATCGTCATTTCATGTGTGTAAAATCTTGGAT
>SLNO01000129.1 GCA_007132975.1 Balneolales bacterium | reverse complement strand
CCGGCGTGTATGGTCTTTGTGTTGAATTTCACGTGTTAAAAACTTTGGATTTGTAAAGTCGCATGGCATGTCCGAGATGGTCATCAGTACATACCTATGAGTCCGGGAGCAAGTCCCTGTGAGTCCGGGAGTATGTTCCATTGGTCCGGGATACCCATGAGTCCGGGATCGTGTCCGGTCAGGGACTTTTCATCAGCGTGGATATGGTTTCAGGTTATGCAGCGCTCCGGATCAAGGAAAAAAGGCCGGCCAGTGAGTCATCGGACGTTCTTTAATGATACTTAATAAGAGTCCTCAGGTCAAAAGGAAACTCGGGTATTTGACAGGTTTTCCGAAGGGTTACCTGCCCACGGTGTTGTGGATAAAAAAACCCGGCTGCCTGAAAAGGAGCCGGGTTGGAATGCGAGGTAAGTGCCAACCTGGCGTCTGCATTACGCCAGGCTATAGGTACTTCCTTCAATTAATGTGTCGGGAGCCAGAAAAGAGGATCAGAGTCCTGATCTTTCCTGTGCGCGCTCCGCTTCCTCGGTCATGCCAAGGTTTGTATAGACACGGAACAGTGAGCGCCAGTGCTCCAGGTTGTCAGGCTCAAGTTCGGCTGCTTTCTCGTAGTGGGGAATGGACATCTCAAGGTATTCCCGCGCCTGGCGATCGAATTTTTCAGCCTCATCCATATCCTCTGTCATGTTCCGCTTGTCCTGCATGAGGGCGCCGCGGTTCTGAAAGACGATACCAAGGGTGGCATGCACATCCACATTATCCGGATCGCTTTCAAGTGCAAGCAGCAGTTCTTCTTTAGCCATGTCGGAAAAGCGGAATGATTCATTGATCATCTCATTGGCCTCAGCCTGCTTCGCTTCCATTTCCTCGATCATTCTTTCGATTTCCTGCTGGTTGGCACCGGGTTCACGGGCTTTTTGGCGTATTTCACGGCTCATGTCGTACACCTCATCGTGCATGACGCGTATCTGATCGTCAATTTCCTGGACCAGCTGGTACACCTGGGTGGCATAGACAAGACGGTACTGCGGATTCTCGGGGTCACGTTCAATGAGTTCCTGGACTACTTCCAGCGCTTCATCTGTTTTTCCACTCCGCAGGTAAGCGTTTGCGATCTCCTGGACGATTTCGATTTCGTCGGGATATATGTCGCGTGCCTCCAGAAGCAATGCAATGGCTTCGTCGTCACGCTGATTTTCAATGAGGAAGAAAGCGAGGCGGTAGTAGTTGTACAGATCGCCCATTTCCATCTCATAAATAATACTGCGCGTGATCTCCTCGGCTTCTTCGTAGTTCCCCAACGCAAAGTTGACTTCCGCCAGCAAATTGAAGCTCAGAACACTGTCAGGGTTAATGGTGGTGGCATTGATGAAGTGGTGGCGTGACAGCATAAGGGAATCTTCGGGGGAGCTGATAATATCATCTGACAGGGGCTGCACACCCATGTTATGCTCATAACCCCATGTTTCAACAAGGATCTCGTTCAGGTTGCGTGCCTCGTTGCTGGTCACTTCCTGCTCTTCGTATCTTTTACGAGCTTCAATGAGGAATTTGCGAGCCTGACTGTAATCATCAACTCGCTGGTCGGCGGGTTTTTCAGCTGCCATGGAAGCATAGGCAACTCCTTTGTAGTAATAGCCGTCGCCACTCTCGGGATTGGCCTGAATGGCAGCATCAGCGGCTTTGATCACTTCCTCGAAGTCCTGTTGCACAAGAGCCAGTCGCGCTGATTCGATATTCGGGTCAGCGCCACAAGACCAGACCAGGAACATCATTGCCAGGGCAATCAGTGCTTGTGGAAAATAGTGGATTTTCATGGTTTATCGGGTTGAATTGTATGATGGAATAGGAGTCATGATCCGGTGCGTCACGGAACTGGGCCGACGGAACGTTCCGGAAAATTTCCTCTGTGTTTAAAAAAGTGTTTTATTACCTGAGATTCTTCGACAGCTAAAGTAAGAATAGCACACAGTTATCGCAATATGCGAGTGATGCATGCCTGTACGTATCGTGCAATCATATGTGCATCCCGGAGTCCGTCCGGTATCCGTCAATACAGTGGCAAAAACGTTTAAAACCATTAAAACTTATGTTCAAACAAACAGTTTCGACCATCCATGCACCTGCTGCTATAGGACCATACAACCAGGCAGTGATCTATGACCAGTTGGTTTTTTGCTCCGGACAGATCGGACTGGACCCTCAAACCGGTGAAATGGCCGGGCCAGGCACCGAGGAGCAGATGCAACAGGTGATGAAAAACCTTGGGGAGGTGTTGAAGGCATCCGGATCGGATTGGGAAAAAGTGGTGAAATGTACCATCTACCTTGCTGACATGGCCGATTTCGCGCTTGTAAACGGAATCTACGCCGAATATTTTCGTGCCGAACCACCTGCAAGGGAGGCCGTGGCCGTGAAGACCCTGCCGAAGAACGCCCTGGTTGAGATCAGTTGTATCGCACACCGGTGAACGTCCGCTGAACCGTATTTCCAGCACGGTCTGACAGTGAAACGGATATTTCGTTCACCCGCTGTGGACGGAAGTCCGGGTGGTGGAAGCGCAGCAGTTTTTTTTCGGGATCGTATTCGGCGATGCCCCTCAGCCCATTGACATGGAAAACAGCTGTACGATAGTCCACACCGGACAGTTCATCATCAATGTGTACTGTCGCGTAGTAACGGTTGACGTGGCCCCATTTGCCTATTTCTGGTTGTGTGACCTCGGGAGCGAGTGTATCAAAGGCGATGGTGTAGCGCCCTGCTGCCGATATGGTTCCGGTAAGCTGGTTTCCGGATTGATTCAATTGTGAGGAGACGTGTGACAAACTGCCGTTATTGGAGTTGATAAGGTACAGGCCAATACCGTCGCGGTTGCGGTGTTCCTCATCCAGCAGAATGCGGACAGTTGCCGGCCGGCGGAACGGTTCAATGTCAGGGAATAAGGAAAACTCGGGGTATGAACCGGCAATCCCTATGCTGAGCGGTTCAAAAAAGGCATTCAGCGGGAAATGGATGGATATGCGCATCCCGTCGTGGTAGATGGTAACCGGATGCTCCGGACGAATCCGGTGCAGCACCCATGCACGGTCACCCTTCCGCAACTCGACCCTGTCCGCGATATCCAGGGGGAGGCCCGCAGATGAAGATGCATAATTCCGCATCTCATCGCTGAATGAGCCGAGGGGACGAAGGGTGATCCCCGGTTTCGCTTCGTCAATGTACGCTTCGGCATTGATGGATGCCGGCCCGGGACGGACCCAGTTCTTGTGCCAGATCAGTGTTTCAGGCGGATATTCTTGCCTGTTGCCGGGATTGGATTTTATCCTCCAGTCGGCATATCCCTCCGGAAAACGCAGTGCTGCGGCCAGTCCGGTGTCATCAGGCTCTGAGACCCTGAGCTGCACCCTTGCTGTAGAACTGTTTCCGTAAAAATCGGATGCGATGATACGAACGGCATACTCACCGGGGGGAAGATCAAGCCGGCCAGTGTGCCCGGTGTCGCGGTAAAACGGCAGCGTATTGCCGTTGCGGACATACAAACGCTGATAGCCGCGGCGCTCATCGCGCAAAATGGGAAAGACCCGGTCGATGAACATCTGCCGCGCCTGGCCATAAGAAAAACTGTCGGCACGAGAGTGGAAGTAGAGCTCATTGTCGACATACATCTTCAGCTCGTAGACGGCATGCACATTGTTGGATGCGTTGGCGCGGTCGAACACATTGACCGCCAGTCCAACTTCGCCGATCACCTCCAGAGTTCCGAAGTCATAAGTGCCGCCACGACGGGCCGGACGGGCCCTCAGAGTCTCTGCCGCCCCGTTTACGGTGCTGAATCGTGAAAGCGGCTCCACAGCCAGTCCGGAGAATTGCGGGGGGATGGTGTCATCGATCCGGACACCGGCCAGCTTCGGGTTGAACGGCCGGCCTTCCGGGGTACGGAGCTCAAAATGCAGGTGGGGCGGACCAACGCCGGTGGACCCGGTCCATCCGATTTGCTGGCCACGGCGGAAGTGGATGCCGAAATCCTCCATGTTCCGGTCGAAATCGGCGGAGTAGTCCTGCAGCCGGAGAGAGTCGACCACGCTGCGAATGCGCGGGTGGAAGTCCTTGAGATGTGCGTAAAGCGAAATGGTGCCGTCTTCATGGCGAAGATAGATTACGTTGCCGTATCCAAAAGGGCTGACCCCGACGCGGTGAACGATGCCGTCACGCGATGCAAACACGGCATAGCCCTCGTGGCCCCAAGTGCCGATGTCCATGGCAGCGTGAAAGTGGGCGGCGCGTGTTTCACCAAAGGAAGAAGACATGTACCTGCTGGCATTGGTAGGCCAAAACCAGTCCGCATCCTCCGAAAGAAAAGCTGGCCGCTCCTGGGCCCGGGCAACCTGTGCATGCAAACAAACAAAACTAACCAGCAATGCAAGCTGGATGATCGCAAGGCGTTGGAACGGCGTTATTTCAGGATGTGATGTCATGGATGCGCGGATGGTACTGTTTAATCTTTGCAAGAGCTGGTGGGTGGATGGGGTCAGGAGGCCTCATGCACACGGACATCAAGCACAATCCGGCCAGAGAGAAGCTCGGCATGAAGATGGTCGTTATCGTGCAGCAGCCCAACGCCTTCCGGGGTTCCGGTGAAGATGAGGTCACCAGGCTGAAGAGTAACATATCGGGAGAGGGTTGCAATCAGTTCCGGGATTGGGAATAGCATGAGTGACGGATCGCCTGATTGCCGCCGTTTGCCGTTTAAGTCAAGCGTGAAAGTCAGTTTATCCGGTTCCGGCAGTCCTTCGGACGGAAGGAATGAGCTCACGGGGGCAAATGTGTCCAGTCCTTTCGCGAGGAACCAGGGATGGGACGCTTCTTTGAGTTGCTGCTGGATGTCGCGGGCCGTTACATCGATGCCGAGTCCATATCCGGCAACATATTCCAGAGCGTTTTCTTTCTGGATGTTCTTTCCGGTTCTTCCTATCGCGACTACGAGTTCGGCTTCAAAGTGGGGCTCGCGAACAAAGGTGGGGATTTTGATGACGCCGTCGAATGTCAGGCTGGCCAGGGGTTTGGTGAATATCACGGGCCGGTCGGGTACGGGATTGTTCAGTTCCCTCGCATGGGCCGCATAGTTTCTGCCGATCGCATAGATGTTGCGGACGAAATGACCGGGGAGGCCGGGCAGTTCGGGCAGCGGGGCGGGAAGATCAGTAATGGAGTTCATTATCAGCGTGAGGGATGGAGATTGCCGCAGATGGATTTACTTAGGATAAAGATGGCGAATGCCGAAAAACCTGCTGACCGGTAACTGCAATGCCATATTGAAGATATTCCCTGCCAGGGAAAAATGCAGGCAGACGCTAAAAAAAAACCCTGATGCCGTGAAGGCAACAGGGTCTTGCTATTTAAAACGGGCTGGATCAGTTGGCTTCAACGGAGACCGTTCTGCGGTCGTTGCGTCCCTTTCGGAAAGTTACTGTGCCATCAGCCGTGGCAAAAAGGGTGTCATCCTTGCCGATGCCAACGTTGGTACCGGGATGGAATTTGGTGCCGCGCTGACGAACGATGATGTTGCCGGCACGTACCATTTCGCCACCGAACCGCTTGACGCCGAGGCGTTTCGATTCAGAATCGCGACCGTTTTTAGTTGATCCGCCACCTTTCTTATGTGCCATGGTTCCGTGGGTTTATGCGGTTATTTTTTCGATTAAGATCCTTGTCAGGTGCCGGCGGTGTCCGCGGCGAACCTGGTATCCCTTGCGGCGTTTTTTCTTGAAAACGATGATCTTGTCGCCTTTCACCTGGTCGACAACTTTGGCATCCACCTTGGCGTTTTCCAGCGTGGGAGAGCCGACCTGAACGGTACCGTTGCCATCAGAAGTGAGAAGCACCTTGTCAAACGTGATCTTGGCATCGTTCTCAGCTTTCTGCTTGTCAACGTAGATGACATCGTTTTCGGCTACTTTGTACTGATGCCCGCTTATTTCAACAATCGCGTACATGTATTCTTTCAATTTGGAAAGTGAACAAAACTGTTTTTTCTCAAGAAAATAAAGATAATGGTTTTTTGTGAAATCTGAAAAGAAAAATCGTTACTTGTAATCGGATCCCCAACGGCGCGTCGGAATACCGGCAACCTGGAATCACTTTCGGAAGGTAAGATGCCGGCGGGCCCAATATCCAATTTGAAATAAGGATGGAGTGGTGTAATTTTGTGTTCCATAATTCAGCGACATCAAGCATAAAGACTATCGGACAAATCATGAAGGAACCAGTCGGTCAAAAGACAAGCGAACATCTTCCCGAACTTCACAGGCAGGCATTTCTCATCAAGAACAGGAAGCGTCACCAGCATGACGGTGGAAGGGCATGGATCAAGGACGGGCAGCTCCACGAAGCGGTCCGGGGTGTCAACTACAGGATTGAACGGGGGATCCCACTTTCTGAGCGGCTCAAAGGCACGGGAAAAGAAGTGCTTGAGCAGCGGGCCGGACAGCTTATTGCGCGGACCAACACCTATCGCAAGCTCTGACCACTGGTCCTGGGCCCTCTCCGGAATCAGTTGCGGACCTTGCCGCTGTGTTTGTATATGCCCGAGCGGTTGACGTGGCCCACATATTTACCAAGAACGCGCACCTCTTCGAATACGTCCGGCTCAATGATGATGTTTTGGTACTCTTTATTCGCAGGTTTGAGCTGCAATCCGTTCTTCCCGTAGAAAATCTGTTTCAGGGAGGTTTCCCCATTGTACAGTACGGCACCGATGTCACCGTTCTTGATGTCATCATCCATCAGCAGGACGAAATCCCCATCCTGGATATCTGCGTCTTTCATACTGGACCCTGAGACACGCAGGGCAAAGATCCGGTCCAGATTGGGAAAGAGATATTCCAGTGTAATGGCGCCCAGGTTGGCTTCCACTGCTTCCTGCAAAGAGCCGGCTGCAATCAATCCCCTGACTGGTATGCCTGCCGGTTCAGATTCCATATCCGGATCGTGTTCCGGAGCCAGGTCGTACTCGTTCTCATCCGATTTAACCAGATAGCCCTTCTTGAGCAGGGCCTGCAGGTTTTGAGTGACACTGTTGGGTGATCTGAAATCGAATTCATCCGCAATTTCCCGGTACGTTGGCCAGATGCCATGCTCCTTTTTATAGGAGATTATGTAGTCGAAAAACTGTTTTTGTTTGCGCGTCAGCTGGTTATTGTCCATCACAATGCACGTTATATGTATGGTATATGTGCATATGATACGACAATTGGAGACGCGGTGCAAACATTATGTGCTCTGGAGGCGTTGCGGCCATTAAGCCAACGGATGATCAGCCGATTCGACAGCACCTGCAACGCCTTGATGTCGGCACCAATCCTCTATCTTGCAGCACCTTTCAGGCGGCGTGGATTGATGGTGAATACTGCGGTCTCGACGTGCCTGACAATGTTGGATGCCGTGCTGCCAAGCCGCAGGTACTCCAGGCCGGTGCGACCGATGGTAGCCATTACCACAAGATTGTATTCGCCGTCATCAGCTATTTTCGTGATCTTTTCGTGGATGGATCGCTGTGTGGATACCACATCAGTCCTCACCTGGTCTTTCATATCACCGAATCGTTCTTCCAGGAGTTCACGTATCTGCTTCTTGCGTGTGTCGATGGCCGCCTGGATCTGCGGAATGCTTCCAAACTGCTCGAAGCTGACGACATGGATGATATCAAGCCGGGCCCCGGACGCTTCTGCTATGCTCCTGGCAAACGGCACGGCCTTCAGCGAGTAGTCGGAAAAGTCGGTTGTCAGCAGGATTTTCTTGAGCGGCTTCACTTTGGATCCCTCCTCAACCACCACAACCGGAACAGGTGCGAAACGGATCACCTTTTCGGCCACTGAGCCCATGATCAGCCGCGAGAAACCGGTGCGGCCGTGCGTGGTCATGACAATCAGGTCGAAATTCTGGGCGGCTTCCACTATGGCGTCGGCCGGGTTGCCGACCTGCACAATACCGTCGTTAAGATACTTGGCATCCACTTTTCCAGCGGCAGCCTTGTTGAGCTTTTGGACCAGCTTCTGCTCCAGCTCTTCGTGGCCGGCGGCCAGTTCATCCTGGGAGGATATATCCGGCATTTCGGCGTCACTCAAAGAGATGAAGGAGTGAAAGGGAGTGATGGCGCCGTCAAACAATTCGGCGAAAACTTCTGCCGCCTCAAGGGCTTTCAGGCTCAGCCCGGAAAAGTCCAGGGGAACAAGAATATTCACATTCTTCATTTTGCTAACGGATTTGTTCTTTGGATTGCTTTGAAATTTTGTGGTGTCACCGGCACATGCAAGGTCGCCAGGGTCCGCCAGGTCAGTCTTCAGTGAGCGGGTTTACACTCAGAACTGCGGTTTTGACGTGGCGAAGCACGCTGGATGCGGTGCTGCCTAGCATCATGTAGTCCAGCCCCGTCCGGCCTATGGTGGCCATGACCACCAGGTTGTAAGGGCGCGACTTGGTAAGCCTTGCAATTTCCTCGTGCACGGCTTTCTCGGAAAAGATCACTTCGGTGGACACCTGGTCTTTCAGATCGGCAAGGTATTTGTCGGCCAGTTTTTTAAGCTGGACCTTGCGCTCTTCACTGTCATGCTGTGCCTGTGCAAGTGTGTCGAACTGCTCAAAACTGACAATGTGGACAAGGTCGATCGTGGCTCCGGTAGCTTCTGCCAGCTCGGCGGCCGGCTCGAAAGCATAGATGGAGTTCTCTGAGAAGTCGGTGGTCAGAAGAATGCGCCGAAGCGGAATCAGGCGGCTTTCTTCTTCGAGAATGAGAACGGGAGTGCGCGAAGTCCTCAAGACCTTTTCACATATGGATCCCAGAATAAGGCGCGAGAAACCTGTGCGCCCATGGCTGCTCATGACAATCAGGTCAAAATCCCTGCCGGCCTCCACAATTGTTCGTGCGGCGTTGCCGATTTTGACCACCGGTTCGGCGAGCTGGGCCTTGTCCACATATTTTTCGGCCAGTGTACCGAGTTTCTTGTAAAGTGATTTTTCCAGGGTACGCAAATCGGACTCCGGACTGGTTTCACCCATGTAGTAAAAACCATCCAGTTCATTGACCTGCATATATGCGTGGAACGGAGTAACAGTCCCATGCAACAATTTGGCCAGCGCAACGGCATTGGGAAATGCGAGCAGGCTCAGGTCGGAAAAATCAGTTGGTACGAGAATCCGCGGCTGTTTCATACAACACTCCTGTAAGGTCATTGATATGCAGTAATGTAGCCAATCCGCTTGTATTGGACAAGAAATGACTTTTACAGAGGGCTGCTTTCAGAAGTCCAATCCAATCTGGAATTCGAAAAGCAATGCGTTGTCGCTGCTTCCCATCAGGGAGGCTTCAATGGCGCCCAGTACGGTATTCCAGCTCAAGGTGGTCGCCCAGCCCCATTTTGGCAGGGATTCGAAGACGGAGTGGTCAAGACGCTCGTAGGTCCTTCCGACATTGACTGATGGCGTAATATGGAGTTGTCCATAAAATCGGTATCGAACACCGACACCTGCCGCAAGCAGGTTGTTTCCAGACAGGGCATCCTTGCGGTACCCTGCAAAGCTGCGGTATCCGCCGGCATAGTAGCGGTAGTGCAGCGGCAGCTCCCCGCCAAAGCTGTATCCACCCAGAAGGTTCTGTACCACTGTGACTCTTGGCAGGGGTGAATAGTGCCCCTTCCAGAATCCGTGTATGCGTCCGAAGGTCTCATCGTTGGGGAGAAAAGCGGGGGCCAGTTCGGCTCGTGCCATAAAGTGGAAGCCGCTGGTAGGCAGAACGGACCTGTTCAGGTTGTCAAATTCCATTTCACCAACGAGCATCTGGAGGGTGGTCCAGCGCCTCTCAGGCAAGTCCAGGAATCCGATACTCTCCCTCAGATAGAAGTGTTCAAGTCGATAACCAAGCCCCATGCGCACAATGGATCCGTAGAGCGGGCCGGTAAGGGCCTCCGCATGGAAAATGGACGTAGTTACCCCGGCTTCGCGGTCTCCGTTGCGGTAAATATCGATTTCCCGTTCACGGAAGCCGGCCGAGCCGAAAAAAGAGAGACGTGTTTCTGTGCCGATATAGTTGAAATAGGTCAGTTCTGCGAGTGCTTCGTGACCAAGCCGCACGTTGAGACGCGCCGTGGATGCGGGAAATACGAGATTGCGAAAGGAGGCATTGAACAGGATGGACGGCCCCAGCATGTTGTTATGGAAGATACCGGTCTGGATGGTGTTGGCGGTCTGCTCTTCCAGATAAATGATCAGGTCCGCTTCATCATGGTTCTCTCTCCAGCTTATGCGGTATGTCACCCGATCAAATCGTTGCATGCCGTAAAGCCGTAACAGTCCGTCGGTTATCATCCCCTTGTCAACGGTGTTTCCATCAAATATCTGGAGTTTGGACCGGATGTGGTCCTCGGGAACGGTTTTGAGTCCTTCGAACATGATCGAGCGCACACGGAATGTTTCCAGAGGTTCAAAGGAGGGGATGGATGGATTCTCCTTGCTGCCGCGCAGTCCGTTGAGTGAATCAGCCAGCGCCCTGATATCGTCGATTCGCTCCCGGGCAGCCTCCTCACCGGCCATAATGATCTCCTCCACATCCCCGAAACTCAGCATGGAGAAGCGACTCAGTTCCGGTTGGATGAAGAAATCGGCTTTGTCGCGCTGAATATGCATGGATGTGCGCATGCCTATGGCAACGGTCTGGGTCAGAATATCCGGCAGGGAGCGCAGTTCGTCGGCCGGCCTGGTGCCGGAGCTGGCGTTGACCGCAATGACGAAATCGGCACCAATATCAAAGGCCTGTTGCACAGGCATGTTGTTAACTACACCGCCGTCAATCAAATACTTGCCATCCAGATATACCGGTTCGAACACAGAAGGAATGGACATGCTCGCACGGATGGCATCGGGCAGGAAGCCGCGGTCCAGAATGACCTGCTCTCCGTTTTCCAGGTTGGTGGCTATGCACAGGAACGGGCGCGGAAGCTGCAAGAAATCGTCAAGATCGTGGTACGGCCAGGTGAGCTGGGCAAGCAGGTTGAAGATGTGGTTGCCGGTAACGAGTCCGGTGGGAAGTTTGACGCTCTTGCCCTCAATAGGGAAGGAGATGTTGAAAAGACCGTCGTATTTTTTTTCATCCATCGGAAGGTGCTCGCGGTGGATGCGCTCTTCGAAAAGCTGCCTCCAGTCGGCATTCTTCACTTCCTCCTCCATCTGCTCCGGCGTGTAGCCCATGGCATAAAGCGCGCCGATAATGGACCCCATGCTGGTGCCTGTGACCAGGTCTACAGGTATGCCGGCTTCCTCCAGGACCTTCAGGACGCCGATATGTGCCAGACCTGCCGCGCCGCCACCGCTAAGCGTGAGACCGACTACGAAATCCTGCTCAAAATGCACTTTACGATCGCTTTCCTGGGAGTAAGCGAATCCTGAGCCCATGAAGAGCATCAGTGACAGCAACAGCCAAACCCGGGCCGCACAGATCCACAATCGTATCATAAGCACCTCCTCCCGGGAACTGGTTTGCGTGCAGTTGATAAAAAGTACATTGAACTTTTGACAGGGTGGATGACCCGGGGTTGCAGAGCAGCCCTCAGATCATTTGCACCTGCATCCGCAAACTCATCCTTTCACTGTCCAGGTCTCTTCTCCCGTAAGAAGGCTTTCAAGATCGCCCTCGCCTTTACGTTCGATGGCCGCGGCAATCTGCTGCTTCACGAGCTCTTCGTAAGTTGGACGATCTTCGGCAAGGAACACTCCGAATGGCCGGGGAAGTTTTCCTTCACTGGAGTTGTCGTCAAACAGGGCTGTCAGGAGCCACGCCTTGTTGCGGTCCTGTTCATCGTGGATCCAGAGGTCGTCTTTGGACCATTTGCCACTGCGGAGGTCAACGATTTCCGGGCGGCAACCATCCAGGCGCACCCCGAAAGCGTCATCGGCCCCGAAGAGCAGCGGCTGGCCGTTTTCGAGATAGAGACTGGTGTTGTCACGCTGGGTTTTGTCCGTGTAGGGGCTGAACGCTCCGTCGTTGAAAACGATACAGTTCTGATAGATCTCCAGGAAGGATGTGCCTTTGTGCTGTGCACTGCGCTCCAGCATGATTTGCAGGTGTTTTGGATCACGGTCCATGGCACGGGCCACATAGGAGGCGTTAGCGCCAATCGCCAGTGCCAGCGGGTTGAAGGGGCTGTCCACCGATCCGGCCGGGGAGGTCTTGGTCACCTGTCCTCGGGGAGATGTCGGCGAATACTGACCCTTTGTGAGGCCGTAAATCTCATTGTTGAACAGCAGGACGTTGATGTCCAGGTTTCTGCGAAGCATGTGGATGACGTGGTTGCCCCCGATGGAGAGCGCGTCCCCGTCGCCGGTGACCACCCACACGCTGAGGTCGGGCCGGGCCACTTTCAGTCCCGTCGCAATCGCTGGCGCCCTTCCGTGGATGCCATGCATGCCGTACGTTTTCATGTAGTATGGAAAGCGGGAGGAACAGCCGATGCCGGCGACAAACACAATATTTTCTGGATCAAGGCCCAATTTGGGCATCAGGTTCTGGACCTGCTTGAGGATGGTATAATCACCACAACCCGGGCACCAGCGCACTTCCTGGTCAGATGCGAAATCTTTTGCCTGCAGGTTTCCGTTGGTCGGGGATCCATTGACAGTTTTTTGCGTGCTCATAATACGATCTGGTAATTCGTTTGGTCGGTAAATTGTAAATATGCGGGTATTCCGCCGGCTGGAGACAGCCGGGATATCGTCAGGAATTATACATTTGGACGATCTTCTCTTTGAGTTCCGAAACCGTGAGAGGCACACCCCTGACACGGTTGAAACCTTCCACAGGAAGCAGGTATCTATCACGCAGTATCTTTGATAGCTGTCCGCGGTTGATCTCCGGGACCAGGATTTTATCAAAGCCGTTCAACAGCTTTTCGAGGTTTTTCGGGAAAGGGTTGAGGTAGCGCAGATGGAGGGAGGAGACATCCAGCCCCTCTTCTCTTGCCTCGAATACGGCGGATTTTATGGATCCATAGGTGGAGCCCCATCCAAGCACAAGAAGCTTGCCGGTTTCACTGCCTTCATCCATCTCCTGGTCGGGGATGAAGTTGGCGATGATGTCGCGTTTCTTCTCCCTCATTTCGGTCATTTTCTGGTGGTTGTCCGGATCGTAGGAGATGTTGCCGGTTTCGTGCTCTTTTTCGAGTCCGCCAATGCGATGGGCCAGCCCTTTTGTGCCGGGAATGGCCCAGGGGCGCACCAGGTTTTCATCCCGCTTGTAAGGCAGGAAGGGGGTGGCGTCCTGACCATTCTCACGGTCTTTTTCATATCTCGGGTCGATGGGCTTGAGATCCCCGATTTTGGGGAGTCTCCAGGGCTCGGCGCCATTGGCGATGTAACCGTCGGTGAGAAGCATGACCGGGATCATGTGTTCCACGGCGATCCGGCACGCCTCGTACGTTACCTCGAAGCAGTCGGCTGGTGAAGATGCCGAAAGTATAGCCACCGGCGCTTCTCCTGCCCGTCCGTAGAAGGCCTGGAGCAGGTCTGACTGTTCCGTTTTGGTAGGGAGCCCGGTTGAGGGTCCGGCGCGTTGCACATTGACGATCACCAGCGGCAGCTCCAGCATGGTTGCCAGGCCGATGGCCTCGCCCTTGAGGGCTATGCCGGGACCGGAACTGGTGGTGATGCCCAGGCTGCCACCGAATGATGCCCCGATAGCAGAGGCAATAGCGGCAATTTCGTCCTCCGCCTGGAAGGTGGTGACTCCGAAATTCTTGAGTCCCGAAAGGCCTTGAAGGATTTCTGAAGCCGGGGTGATGGGATAGGAACCCAAAAACACGGGAATCTCCGATCTTTTTGCAACGGCCGCTATGCCGAGCACAATGGCATCGTTGCCAGTGATGTTGCGGTAGGTGCCGGGTTCGATGGGGGCCGCATCCACACTGTACCGTTCACTGAAAAGTTCGGTGGCAATGGCGTAGGTGAACCCGTCGTTGAGCGCCTTGATGTTGGCTTCGGCAATCTCGGGTTTTTTGGCGAATTTCCGGGTCAAAAACTGGATAGTGGGATCCAACGGACGGCTGTACAGCCAGTAGAGCACCCCCAGCACGAACATGTTTTTGCTGCGGTCGACGTCCTTGAGCGGGAGCCCGGTGTCTTTGAGGCTCTCCCGGGTCATCTTGGTGACGTCGATCTCGATGACGATGTAACCCGAGCGCTTGGCGTCTTTGATGGGGGTGTCCGTGGGGGCAAATCGCGCTAGTGAGAGGTCTTTTTTCCCAAATCCATCGGTATTGGCGATGATGATGCCACCAGGTTTCAGGAACTTGAGGTTGGCCTTGAGCGCGGCCGCGTTCATGACGACCAGCACGTCGCACATGTCGCCGGGGGTGTGGATGGCCTTGCTCCCGAAGTGTATCTGGAATCCGGAGACACCGGCAACGGTTCCCGCCGGGGCGCGGATCTCGGCCGGGTAATCCGGAAATGTGCTGAGGTCGTTGCCCGAGAGGGCGGTGGTGCTTGTGAATTGGGAGCCTGTAAGCTGTATGCCGTCACCGGAGTCGCCAGCAAAGCGTATGGTGACTTCCTTTTTCTGCTTCTCAATAATACTCATAGTCTTGAATCGCAACGATCGGTTTTAATTATCGGTATCGTGAATAACGGATATCATTTTCATGATCTTCTGCCCTGTAACGGTCTGCAGATAATAGTTCTGCCGGACCAGTACCTTTATTACGCAAACAATCATCAAAAAACAAGTAAAATCGGCTGTAACTGGCTGAAAATTTGGTGGTTTTTACCAGAGGGCCTCCTAACGTGAACGGTCAGTCTTCAGACCGTGCCTGATGGAGAAAGAAACACGATCCTGGCAACTGGCTACCTGAAGCTGTCCGCAGCCTGCGCCGATATCTTCGCCATAGCACCAGCGGATGTCAACGGGGTATCCCGCCTGTTCAACCAAAGCCCGGAACGCTTCAATTTTCTCTCGTTCGGTGCGTTTGAGTCCGGCTTCAGGCACGTCGTTGTACATGATGAGCGTGACGTTGGCACGCAGGTCACCCAGAAACGCCACAAGCTTGCGGGCATCATCGGTGCTGTCATTGACATTCTCCATCACCAGGTACTGCACGGTGGGTGCACTTCCGGTCTGGCGCTGGTGCCAGGCCATGGCGTCACGGATCTCGGGAAGTCCAAGACGCGAGCTGACCGGCATGATCTCATAGCGTTTTTGCTGGTCTGCCGAGTGGATGGACACGGCCAGCCGCACCTCGGGATGGTCCTGCGCAAGCATGCGGATCTGGCGGAAAAGTCCCACTGTGGAAACGGTGATCCGGGAGTGCGGCGGACCCGGGGCCGCATCGCTGCGCATAATCCTCAGGGCGTCCGAAACCGCCCGGTAATTGTGCATCGGCTCGCCCATGCCCATGAAATAGAGGTGCGTCATGTCGGTGTCAAATTCGGTCCGGATCACCTGTTCCGCCTGTCGAACCTGTTCCAGCAACTCAACGGTGGTGAGATTGCGGTGGAATCCCATACGGCCCGTAGCGCAAAAAGAGCAGCCAAAAAAGCATCCGATCTGGGAGGATATGCTTGCCGAGCACTTCCGCAGTTCCCCGTCAGACCATTCCGGTATGATCACGGTCTCGGCCAAATGTCCGTCATGAAGCTGCAGGGTGAGCCGGAAGGAGCCGTCCATGCTTCGGCTCAACTCATGCCGCCCAGGCCTCAGAAGCACGGCAACCCGGGCCAGTTCTTCCCTCTGCCGGCCTGCCAGTCCCTCAATCTCATCCACCCCTGATACGTGCCTGTGAAAGATGGCCTCGAACACCTTCTGGCGCGACGATCCGTCTATTCCGAGGTGGTCGAAAAATTCAGGCCACTCAGACAGGGAGAGGTTCCCAAGATCGACGGGAAGCTGCTGGAACAGATGATGCTTTCGGGAAGACATGGGGTCGCTCGTGAATGATCACGTTCTTTTTTTATTCAGGCACGGCTGCGGGCTCGGGGCGAATTGCAAATATTCGTAAAATATGCCATTTAGGCGAAGAATGGAATAGTGGGAAAGGGTAATAGCCACTTGGAGAATACATATCCTCACGTATATTTGCAAAAAAAGATTCACCCCTCCAAAACTTGGAGTTGCAAACGGGTTTTAAATCTATTACAATGAAATGTGACCTAATACTATTACCACTAATTTTAACCCAAAAAAGACAGAGGTGCTTATGAAAGAAAAAGAGCTTCTCGACGCCGCAGAGAGCGGTGACTTGTCAATAATCCGCAAGTATGTTGTTGACGAGGGACTCAGTGCTGACACAATGGACGAACACAAAAGATCGGCGTTGCTGAAAGCATCCAAGCACGGACACAAGGACATTGTAGAGTTTCTGCTCGAACAGGGCGCAAGTGTTAATCTAAGGGACAACCGCGGTACCACACCTGTTTACTGGGCTGCCAGCCGGGGCCACAAGGAAATCGCCTCACTGCTCATTGATAATGGTGCCAATGTAAGCTACTCCGATGACAGGAGATGGACCGCCATGGATCATGCCAAATCAAACGGCGACAAGGAAATGATCGCCATCCTGGAAGAAGCGCTAACGACAAGCAAAACGGCGTGATCCAGGAATGTTTCCACTTTGTGTTGAAATTTTGACCAATTAATATTGTAAACCCGGGAAATTCATTCCTATTTAGCGGCCCGCTTGCGTCTGTGAGCGGGCTTTTTTTTGCTGCGGATCCCGTCGGACGCCTCTTCGGCCTGCATGAGGAAAATGGTCGGCCGCTGGTCCAGTTCGACGTCCACATCCGCGCCAATGCCCGTGCCCGCGCCAACGCCCTGCTCCCGTCGCCGCTTCTGCTCTGCTGTTTTCCCCACTGCAATACGTTTCCGCCACGCTGCCACCCGGCTGCTGATGATCTGTTCCCCGGGCAGCGTCAGATCGGTAGCTGTGCACAAAAGGGTACTGTCATCCAGTTCACGCACAAGCTCGCTGAGCAGGTCGTTGTTCCGGTAGGGTGTTTCCATGAACACCTGGGTCACACGGCGCTGCGCCGACTCCCTTTGCAGCGCCCGGATGCGCTCCGTGCGTTCCTTTCCGGGCCGGGGCAGGTAGCCGTGGAATGAAAACGCCTGACCGTTCATGCCAGAGGCCATCACCGCAAGCAGGATGGAGGACGGTCCCACCAGCGGCACCACCGTAACCCCCGCTTCGTGGGCCAGCCGCACCAGACCGCTGCCCGGATCGGCAACACCGGGACACCCCGCCTCGGTCAGGATGCCGGCATCGGTCCCATTCCTGAGCAGCGACAGCATCTCGATCAGGTCTTCCCCGGGTGTGTGCTTGTTGAGCTCGTAAAAGCGGCATTTGAAATCGGGGACCGGATGGTCGATCCAGCGCAGAAAGGAATTGGCCTGCCGGATGCGCTCCACAAAAAAAGTATCGAGCCCGTGGACGGTCCGGATCACGTGCCCGGGCAGCACCTCGTTTTCAGGGTGGGCTCCGAGCGGCGTGGGTATCAGATAGAGCCTGCCCGGCCTGGCGGTTTGTTCATCCTTTTCAGGTACGTCTCGCGTGAGTTTTTTTTTCGTGTGGATGCGTTCGGTCATCGTAGATGCGGCCGGTTATTGTGGATGTGTGCGATCATCATGGCCTTGGCCGGTTAATGTGGATGCTTTTGTCATCGCTGCTGTGTCAGGCGATCGTGGATACGGCCTGTCACCGTGGTTGCGATTTGCACTTTCGGCCTGATGCTGCAAGCCATAACGGTATTTCAGGAGTCGACGATCTCGATCAGCTGCTGCGGCTCGTCGCGCGCGGCCAGTTTCCGGCTGGCAAAACGGTGGGCCGTCAGTGCAATGAAAAAAGTGATGAGCAGGGATGCAGCCAGGACAGCCAGGTTCATCAGCACCATTTTGCGATGAAATTCGTAAATCGGGACAAGGACGATGGGCTGGTAACTTGCTTCCATATAGCGGACCGGCATAAGTTCGGATGCCTGGAGTTGCGCCGCGTTCTGAATGGGCTGTGAAAGCTTGCGGGTTATTTCATGCCCTTCTTCCGTGGTGAAGCGAACGGTAATGCTTCCGTTTGTCTGGGCGGCGATCTGCTTGATCTCAAAATGGACTACGTCAGCAATGTAGCTGTCGCCCTGTTCGTAGGTTTTGCCAAGACCCTGATATATGGCGCCCATGTGGATGGCCATACCCAGCAGGTACAAGGGGAGCAGCCAGAGCAGGTACCAGAGATATGTCAGTCTGTTCATTTTACTTTTTCCGATGTTGCGGGTCATTCCGTTATTCTGTGACTTGCGGAAGCATCTTACGCAACACCAAAGCCTGGTAGATCAATTCCGAGATCTGTCCGGCATCAAATCTGCTGTTGTCGAAAATGAGGTGGTAATGTTTCGGATCGTTGACATCCTTGTGAGTGAATTCATAAACGAATTCTTCACGCTTACTGTCATAGGTGCGGACTTTGTCACGGGCCTCGGATGTGGAAATTTCCAGAAGCCTCGAGATGCGCTCTATGCGGAATTCGATGGGTGCCTGCAGGCGCACGCACAGGGTGTTCGGGATATCGGCGTTGATGATGGCGGCTCCTGACCCAAGGATGACCGACCGGCCTCGTTCGCCCAGGATGCGCAAAGTCTCGGTGATTTTCTTGTAGAGCTCCACATTTGTAGGCTTGCGGGCCAAAATGTGCTCAATGTACTGATGCAACTGACCGCGGTTTTCTTCTGTCAGCGACTCGATCAGATCACGCTGCACCTTCTCCTGCTCTGGTATTTCTGTTACCAGCTCCTTGTGGAACAGCACCCAGGGGTACTCCTCTGTACTGAGTTTCCGGACGAGCTGATACGCCAGCGGCGTGCCTTCACAGCCGAATTCCCGGGAAACAGTGATACAGGGAAAATGAAGTTTCTGGGTACGTTTTTCACCGATTCCCAGCATTTTCAGCTGCGCGGCTATGTCGCGGTCGATCTTTTGGTATAGGTTTGGTTGCATTCCTGTTGTCCAACTGGATTTTAAGGTTGCTGTTAAGCCCCCGGCCACCCGGGTGCCGGCAGGGCTGATTACATCAGCAGGTCGTAAGACCTGGTTCGTATTGCCGGATCATAAAGCATCCTGCTGTGGAAATCCTGGATCATGAAATTGCTGTTCATATGGAACCAGAGTCCCGCAGGTATGTCAACTGCCAACACTACTTGAACGCGAAAACCGGGTGAATTCGTTTTGCCGGCAACACTCCACCCGCTGAGGTAGCTCATTCGTTCGTCAAATTGCGCGGCAAACCAGTCCACATGGGGACGGAGCTGCCGGTCATCCGGCTCGCGCTCGAGCAATTGCCGAAGCATGCTGCTAGCCTCTTCGCTGATGAGCCTTCCCTGCCAGATTTCTGCCAGCAGAGATGCGAAATGATCGGGTTGGATGCGGGGGTAGAGCCCGTGCAGTACGCGCTGGTCCTGGAAAGAGGGGATGGATGCATCAGGCACAACCTGCGGCTGCTCCCACTGCCGCCGTGCAATGGCAACCGCATCCTCCAGAAAAACGGTTCGGTCGGTGCCGTCAAGCTCGCCCAGCCGGTCGGCGAGGGGTTTACCGGTTGGATGCTCAAGGGCGGACATGCGAAGGCCGAACTGAGGTACCGGCGGTTCGATCAGGCCCCCGCCAAACTCGGTGGTTCTGCTGATGATCTGCTCGGGCCCGAGGAAAAAGAACAGGTAATCGGCCGCGGCGGGATCATTGTGGCGGAGCAGGTACCGGACCAGGTCATCTGCGGTGGGCGGGGCCGGCAGTTCGGATCTCCATCGGCGAAAGGTTAGCTGGTGGCGGCGGTCAAGGCCGGGGATGTGGAAAGCGGCCGCCGATTCGGCATTGATGGGGGTGTCCGGATCAAGCGCGCCTGAAGCAACCAGATCGGCGTAGGTGATGATGAGCATCAGATTGGCCAGTGTCCCGGCGGGATGCATCAGGTCCGACCGGTAACGTACGGCCTGCCCGGCCGCATCCAACAGAGTTCCGTTCACGTCAGCTTCCCGCACATGAGGGACGGAAAGCAGGGCGGCGTGCTGTGGCTGCTCGGCCATGAATTCGATGAGCCCGCCCAGCGAGTATGTTTTTTCCACCCATTCGCTCCCCTCCAGTATGGCGGGGCGGTTTTGAAAAACGGTGAGGAAGGTGTCGCGGTTGATCCAGAAAATGGAGCCGACCACCAGGACGGCGACAAGCAGAAATACCAGCAGGAATGTCAGAAGACGCATGCGAAAAATATTTGGTTGCGGGACATGTGGCAGAAAACGCCGTTTTAGGGTATTATTGTTCCAGGGGAAGCAGCAGGATCTCCTCAAAATCCAGGTCCGACTCCTCCAGCACAGGCCCTGCCAGTTTTTCGATCTCCTCCTCCGGCATCTCCGCAAGGCATTCAAGTTCAATGTACAGCGTCTCGGAAGGTTCGTCGTAATACCAGCGCGAGGCGCCGCCTCCGCCGAGCCGGTCTTTCAACGTTTCCACCAGCCGGTCGATATCCTCTTCGAACGCCTCAGGGGCGTCCGGGTCGATTTGGTCACTCATTACGGTTTTTCTTGAAAAGGGGGTATTTTTTGGCTTATGATACAATATGATGCAGACGCGGGACCGCAGTCTCGGCGTCTCCGTAAAATCGCAATAATTCCGGGAAAAACTGCAATTATTATGAACCCATTACTCAGAAAGCTGCAAAATATTTCAGGCAAGGAAGAGCGCCGGATCATCGGTTTGATGTCGGGCACATCCATGGACGGGCTGGATATTGCCCTGTGCCGGTTCCGCGGATGCGGTGCGGGCACCCGGTTCGAACTCGAGAAGTTCCTCTCGGTCGACTATCCCGATGACGTAAACCGGCAGCTCATTTCGTTCGCCACATCGGAGTGCATCGATCCCCAGCTCCTGTGCGTCTGGCACACCTGGCTGGCGCACCTGCACACCGGTTACATCCGCCAGGCCCTGAAGGACTGGGACGTGTCCCCGGAGGATGTGGACCTTCTGGCCAGCCACGGGCAGACCATCTACCATGCCCCGCGGCACAAGCACAAAATGGATGGGATGCCGCACGCCACCCTGCAGATCGGCGACGGCGACCACCTGGCGCACCAGACCGGTATCATCACCATCAGCGACTTCCGCCAGCGCGACACCGCCCGGGGCAACGAGGGCGCGCCGCTGGCCGCCTACGGCGACTATCTGCTCTTCAGCAGTCCGGATACCCACCGTGTACTGCTCAATATTGGCGGCATATCCAATTTCACATGGCTTCCTGCGGGGGTGGATGCGTTTCCGCCCCTTAGCTTCGACACCGGCCCGGGCAACACGCTTATCGACGCGGCCACCCGCTGGCTCTTCACCGGGCTGCGCTTTGACAAGGGCGGGGCGCTGGCCGCCAGCGGCAAGGTGCACAAGGACCTGCTCGCATTGCTCATGCAGCATCCCTACTTCGGGAAACCCGCGCCCAAAACGACCGGCTTTGAGGTGTTCCACCTGAACTGGGTGGAAACCTGCATGGCTGAGGCCGGGGTAGTGATGGAGGATGACCTGCCCGATGCCGGACGCGATGACCGTCCCGAGGAAATGGAGACAGGTTCGCCGGACAGCTTGAACACTGGAGGCGGTAAGGAACAGGATGACGGCGGCAAGGCCGAAGCGGATGAGGGTGAACAGCGAAATACCACACTGAAACCGGACACCATCAGCGCCGTGGACCTGCTGGCCACGCTTACACAGCTCACGGTTGAAACGGTTGCCGGACAGATCCGCGAGACACTGCCGGACAGTGAGCCGGCTCAGGTGTGTGTTAGCGGAGGCGGGGCCTATAATGACACGCTGATGGATGGTCTGAGGAAGGCGCTGGATCCCGTGCCTGTGGCGCGCATCGATGAGTTGGGCGTGTCAGCTGATGCCAAGGAGGCGCTCTTTTTTGCAGCGCTTGCCAATGAGCTGCTCTGTGGCGAGGATACGCGCCTGCATCTTGGCAAGATCTCGCTGCCCGACAAGTGAGCGGATCAGCCATGCCCGTGTCCGTCCATCCATTCATGTCCGTGTCCATCTATCCATGTCCGCGTCCATCTATCCAAGCCCGTGTCCGTCCACCCATTCATTCGCCCACCCATCCACCCATTCATACGCGAAAATGATACTCATCACGCACTCAAACTGATTTGACTGTGGCTGAAACGCGATCCCTGCTCCGGGAATGCCGGCACTTCTGCATCCACCTTCGCTGGCACTATCAGGTGTTTATCCTGTCGGGTGGCTATCTGCTGGGGGGCTTGCTCTCCGGCCTGCACTCCCCCGGGGATTTTCTCTATCACTTCCTCGTGATCCATCTGCTGCTTTTCGGCGGGGCCACGGTCTACAATTCCTATTGGGACAGGGATGAGGGACCGATCGGAGGGCTGCGGAATCCTCCTCCGCTGGCGCCCTGGACCCGGCCGGCTTCACTGGCACTGCAATTCGGCGGCCTGCTGATATCGCTGCCCCTGGGGGTGGTCTACACGCTGTTCTATCTGGTCAGCATGCTGATGTTCTGGCTCTACAGCCATCCGGTATATCGGTGGAAAGGGCATCCGTTGCTCAGTCTTCTCGCAATAGGTGTAAGTACCGGCACCAATTCGCTCGTTTTCGGATACCTTGCCGCTGGATCCGGGTGGGATCCGATGGTACTCGTTCCGGCGGCAGGTGTGGCGCTGATCATGCTCAGTCTGTATCCGGTGTCGCAGATCTATCAAAGCCGGGAGGATGAGGCCCGCGGCGACCGAACCTTTGTCGTGGCATTTGGCGCAAAGGCGGTTTTTGGTTTTTTCATGGTGGCTTATGCGGCCGGAACCGCGCTGGTTGCAGCGGGTTTTTTCTGGTATCAACCATGGCTGACGGTCGTATTCCTGATCGTGGCACTGCTTGCCGGCGGGATCACGGCACTCTTTCTGCGGTCCCTGCGCGGAGAGCCCTCCGAATACGGAACCGTCATGCGCGTGAAGTACACCATGTCACTTTTGTTCGTGCTGTTTTTGCTGGCGGCTATGGTCATTAACCATTATTAGCTGTACTTTTAGGCACATTTTTCTACCACTGAAAATCATTTATTCCATGTCAAACGTCATCACACAGGATCATATTGACAGATCCATGACTTATGCCCGGTTCCGTGACCTGGTGAACAGTCTGCTCATTGAACGAAAAACCACGGGTCCCAACCAAACAAAAGAGCTGGTCCAGTACACGCGCCTTAATAATCAGCGCATGGACCGGATGGACAAGAAAACCATCATCATGCCCGAACTGCTTGCAGAGCTGAAATCCTTGAAGGAACCGCAGATCTGGGTCGGTCTTGTGGAGGCATGGTGCGGGGATGTGCCGCACAATATTCCGCCCATTGCCAAGATGTCTGTTTCGGTACCAAAACTGAGTTTCAGACTGCTGCTGCGTGACGAAAACCTGGATGTCATGGACGCCTATCTTACCGATGGCACCAGATCCATCCCGAAAGTAGTTGCCCTGAAGAGGGACTCACTGGAAGAGTTATGGACATGGGGACCCAGGCCGACGCCTGCCCAGGATCTGTTCCGGGAACTCCGTGACAAGGGGGAACAGAAGCAGGTCATTGCCGAAGAGCTGCAGAAATGGTACAACAAGGACAAGTCCCAGTCCTTGCAAAACGAGATCCTGGAACTGGTCCGATCCACAAAGTAGGGTACCGGCCTCTCAAAAAAAAATGGTTGTCTTATGTCACAGGATGCTTCTCGGGACGCCTTTTACCGGCATGTGGCCCAGACCAGCGATGCCCCGCTGGGTCTTGAGATCACTGGTGCTGATGGGGTTTTCCTGAGGACGCGGGATGGCCGTGAGATCATCGATTTTATCTCAGGAATTGCGGTCAGTTCACTTGGCCACGGACATCCCGAGGTGGTCCGGGCGGTGCAGGAGCAGGCGGCGCGGCACATGCACGTCATGGTGTACGGGGAGCTCATCCAGCGTCCGCAGTCGTCCCTGGCTGCCCGTCTGGCTTCGCTGCTTCCCGAAACACTTGATCGCATTTATTTCGTCAATTCCGGTACCGAAGCCAATGAAGCTGCGCTAAAACTGGCCAAAAAGCACACGGGCCGGCACCGTTTCGTGGCCTTCCGGGATGGCTACCACGGAGACACCCAGGGTTCTTTGAGCGTCACAGGCCGCGATGTATATCGCACCCCGTATGAGCCATTGCTGCCGGGTGTGGACTTTTGCAGTTTCAATGATCCGGCAGTCATGGAGTTGATCACTGATGAGGTGGCGGCGGTGATCATGGAGCCGATCCAGAGTGAAGGAGGGATCATTCCGGCGGATCCGGCCTGGCTTGCCGGCATCAGGGAGCGCTGCACCGAAACCGGCTCGCTGCTGATATTTGACGAGATCCAGTCAGGGTTTGGGCGCACCGGCCGGCTCTTCGCATTCGAGCATTACGGTGTGGTGCCGGATATCCTTACCATGGCCAAGGCGATGGGGGGAGGGATGCCGCTTGGCGCGCTGGCCTCATCCACCAGAATTTTCCGTGCGTTCATGTACGATCCGCCCCTGAACCATGTGACCACGTTCGGCGGACATCCGGTGTCCTGCGCCGCTGCCGATGCGGCTTTGCATGTGCTGTTGCGTGACGGGCTGATGGAGCGAGCAGCAAACATTGAACAGACAGCCCGCAAGATCCTGAAGGGGCGAGGTATCGTTGAAGTACGCGGCATGGGTGCGATGCTGGGGCTGCAGCTTGCCGATGCGGATATCACCAGGAAAACCGTTGCATACTGCCTCAAAGAGCACAGTATTCTTCTGGGATGGACACTCCATTCCGACACCCTGGTGCGGCTGGCGCCGCCTCTGGTGATTGATGATGACCTGCTGGAACAGACGCTTATCAAGATACGAGATGCCGTAGCGATGCAGGGTCGATCGTAATTTTTATTCTTCCCGGTTGCCGCTTGCGAGCCGATATGTTGCCGCCATCTCGGATTCTCCGGCTTCTTCGTAGTAATTGGCAATAATCGACGCAGACCCTCTGGTTGATGGGTGATCGACGCCAAAAACATTCTGATAGATCTCGTGTGCCTTGAGCCAGTTTGCCAGGGCCTTGTCGGGCTGATCCAGATAGGTATAGGAGGAACCGAGGTTCATCAATGTACCGGCAAACCGGATATTACCGGGTGGAAGCACTTCGGCAAATCCCTCCAGAACCTGCTCATATAATGATGCGGCTTCCTGGTGTCTGTTTTGCCGATAAAGTACGTCGGCGAGGGCATTGCGTGGAACAAGTCCAGAAAGCGGGTCGCCCGTGACCTTTCCAGCGAGCTCCACGTTCATTCTGGCCATCTCTTCCGCTTCCTGAAGCCTGCCCATCCGTTGCAAAAGGGTAACATAGGAGTGGTATATTATTGACAGGGAGCGAATATTGGCATCCGGGTTCTGCTTATATAATTCGATGAGTTGGTCCAACATGGCCAGCGATTCTGAAAAGCGGCCCGAATCCCTGTAGATATTTGCAAGTAAACGCAATGCGGTAATTCTTATGCTGTGATCCTCGGACAGGTAACGGTCAAAGATTTCGAGTGCGCTTAAAAGAATGGATTCGGCTTCATCCATCTCTTTCATGTTGATGTAAATGGCGGCCATATTTGCATATAAAAAAGCGACCGAGGGGTGATTGTCCCCGAAGCTGTGACGCCTTGCCTGCAGGGACTTCTCATAATAATCCAGTGCATCGGAATAAGATCCCAGTCGTTCATGTGTAATGGCCAGGCTGTTGAACAATTTGCCTGCTTCAGCACTCAGGCTGTCACCGCGCTGCCGGTAGAAGGATTCCACCTGCAGCTGCAGTTCCAGCGCCTTATCAAAGTCATTCAACTCGGCAAACAAGACAGATTTAAAGAACAGCGCTTTGTGCAGCTCTTCATCATCCTTGCTATCGCCTAAGCGCAGGATTTCAATGGCATCTGTTATATATGCGAAGGCTCTGTCAGCATCACGCCGACGCCACCAACTGTTGGCAAGCTCGACCAAAATAACGGGCTTTAAATGCGCCGTTTCAGCATGTCTTTCGGTGATGGACAGGGCCTCATCCAACAGCGTGATGGCTTCGGAGACATTATCTACATTATTCAGAACGTGGGAGTAGGTTGCCAACAGGCGAACCTTTACTTCTGGTGCCTGATCAAGTCCGGTCAGTATCTCATCTTTGCTGAGCAGGACAAAATCTTTGACAGTTAGGGTGTCGGGGTCAAAGGTGCGCAGCGAGAAGGGGTCGTTTGCAGCGAACATGCCGCGAAATACATCCGTAACAGCTTCAGCAATATCACGCTCTTTTACAGCCTGATCACGTTCTTGCTGGATAATGAAATATTGCGTAGCGAGCAAATAGAGAAGGGCAACCACTGTGACAGCAAAAACGGCAGCTGTAATGGATGCCGCCTTGTTGCGCAGTATCAGTTTTTTAAATCGATAGGCATAGGAGTCTTTCCGGGCCAGGACGGGGTTTCCGTCCAGGTAGCGCTGCAGATCGTCGGCCAGTTCATCGGGTGTTGCATACCGATGCCCCGGATCCGGATGCATGGCCCTCATCATAATAAGGTCCAGTTCCGAAGCAAGTTTGTGATACAGACCTTTGGACGTTGAAGATCGGTTTTCGGCGAGCTGATCCCTGTACTCTGACTGCATGAATGCCCTTGAGGCACGGTACAGGCTGTCACGCGACTGGTTTCTTGGACGCATGCCGCAAAGCAGCTCATGCAGAATCACCCCCAGGGCATACACATCCACCGATGTGGTTATGGCATCTCCGATGAGCTGCTCTGGTGCGGCATAATCGGGAGTCATGAGCCTGAAATGTGTCCGGGTAACCGGTGCCGTGAGACCCAGGGCTCCGGGATCGAGAATTCGTGCAATGCCGAAATCAAGCAGCTTGACTTCTCCCTCTTCCGTAACCAGGATATTTGCCGGTTTCAGGTCACGATGGACGACAAGGTGCCGGTGCGCATGCGCAACGGCACGGCTGACCCTGACAAACAGTTCGCAGCGCCGGCGGATGTCCAGTCGTTTGTCGTCACACCAGTTGGTGACCGGCTTTCCATCCACGTACTCCATGACCAGATAGGGCCTGCCGTCGTCAGCCATGCCACCGTCTATCAAAGAGGCGATATTGGGATGCTGCAGGGTGGCCAGTATCTGCCTTTCATTCCGGAAACGCTGCAGAATCTCCTCGGAATCCATCCCTTTCTTGATGCATTTGAGCGCCACCTCTTTTTTAAAAACCCCGTCACTTCGCTCGGCAAGGTAGACATGTCCCATACCTCCTTTGCCAAGAAGGCTGATAATCCGGTATCTGCCAACTTCTGAATCCTTCTCAAATATAAACTCTGCGGGAGATTCAAGGCCTTCAAAGAGCGGGGCAAGCGGGTTCAGGAAATCAAAAACGGTATCCCCGATAAATGACTCTGCCTCATCCGTGTGCTGTATCAGGATCTTGAGGTCATCAGCGAGTGTAGGGTCATGTCTGGTGGATTCCATCAGAAATTTGTCCCGCTCATGCCCGGGAATCTCCAGCAACCTTTCCAGAAGGAGGTCAAGTTCTTTGCGGCGTTTGTTGTCAATATGCGTCATGGATGGAGATGGGAGTGATTTTCAATGTCCGGCTTGCTCATTGCAAGTATCTATAATCAGGAATCGGGCACATGAGATCCTGGGATTCATGACCTGTGTCAGGGGTCTCTGCAAGTCCTTTGCCATGAGCCTGTTATAGTCATTATCGTATTCCGGAGACAGATAATATCAATCAGGTTGTAATTTATTTCAGACCCTGCATTTCCTTCATGGTGTTGTACAGCCATGTCCGGGCCCGGACCCAGTCTCGTTTCAGTGTAGGTTCTGATATGCCCGTCACTTCGCTGATCTCCTCATAGGACATTCCACCGATGAAGCGATATTCCACCAGTTTGCCAAGGCGCTCATTCCACTCCATCAGCTTTTCGAGCGCCATGTTAAGTGAAATAAACTCTTCAAGGCGCTGTTCCGTGGAGACAGCTTCCTCATCCAGCATTTCCACATCTTTTCCCTCGCCCCGTTTTTTCGCAGTTTTGCTGCGGATATAATCCACAAGGATAAATCGCATGGCGCGCGAGGCAACGGCATAAAAATGGGCACGGTCCTTCCAGTCTGATTGGCCGGCACTCATCAGTTTCAGATAAGATTCATGCACCAAGGAGGTGGTATCGAGGGTATCCCCCCGCTTGAACTCATGCAGCCGGCTTTTGGCAATTTTTTTCAGGTCATCATAAACCAGCTCATACACAAGGCCGTAGGCTTCCTCGTTGCCGTTTTTTACATCCCCCAGGAGCCTG